>DAOTUZ010000090.1:0-15222 GCA_034437295.1 Anaerolineae bacterium
TGTGCCGGTCAGGATAGCGGGAACGGGCGGCCTCTAATACAGCGCGTATCTTCGTTGGATTGTGGGCATAGTCGTCAATTACCGCAATATTGCTTATTTCACCGAGTGTGTCAAAGCGGCGGCCTACACCAGTAAAAGCAGCGAGGGCTTTGGCGGCGGCCTTTGGCTGAACACCTATGATCTGGCTTGCGCGAATAGCGGCGACTGCGTTTAAGGCATTAACGTGGCCTGGCACGCGCAGTTGAACATCGCAAATAGACTTTGCCTCCCCATTTTTAACGATTTTGAAGGACATACCGTCTTGTGTTGACGTAATTTCTTTTGCTAGCCAGCTTCCGGAATCACGAGCGCCATAACCCCAAACAGGCAGTTTCTCACGAAAACGATACCGTAATTGCAGCGCGCCGGGATCGTCTGCACAGAAGATCACCTGTCCATTTTCAGGGATGAGAGAGACAAACTGCTCGAAGGCGTGGTGAAAATCTTCTGGCGTTTTGAAGAAATCGGGATGATCCCATTCGATGTTGGTGACGATGGCGATATTTGGGCGCAAACCGAGAAACATGTAGTCGTATTCGTCGGCTTCGACCACGAATACTTTGCCGCCGCCTGCCGAAGCATTCACGCCTGTGGTTTTGAGCGTGCCGCCGATGATGTAACCGGGATTTAGGCCGGTTTCGATCAGGACGTGCGTGAGCATGGCGGTCGTGGTGGTCTTGCCGTGCGAGCCAGCGACGGCGATCACGGTTTGCCCGCGCATCAAATCTGCGATGATGTCTGCGCGTTTATAGACGGGGATGCCGCGTTTTTCGGCGGTTTCAACTTCGGGGTTCCCTTTGATCGCTGATGAAATCAGCACGCAGTCGGGCATAATTTCAGCGATATGCGCGGCATCATGGTTGGCATAAATGATCGCGCCTTCACGTTCCAGCGCTTCTGTATAGCTGTTCAGGGCGCGGTCACTGCCAGAAACGCGATAGCCCTGCTCCAGCAGCACGCGGGCGATGGCCGACATGCCAACGCCGCCAATGCCGATCAGGTGAATGCGAGAGGGGGGAAGTGGTAAAGTCAAGGCGAAATTCTGAGGGCTGAGTGCTGATCTCTAAGCGAAAAGCAAGAAATATTCAACCTAGCTTGATGGCAAAGGGAATGATTGTTCAGAGTCAATATCTTCACCTAGGACTTAGCACTAAATTAGTACCAGCACAACGACGAACAGGATAATGACAGCGACAGCAAGCAGATCGCCGTTGCCGCCGGGGCCGCCGCCAAGAACGATTAGCGGGAGCAGGCTGCGCGCACCATCGGCAGGCGAGCCGGGCGCCGGGGCGATGACATAAGGGCTAAGCGGATATTCGTTAATGTCAACGAAATACCAGAGCGTCCCCCAGATCAGGTAACCATTGAAAAAGCCGATAATTGCGCCAAGCACGCTGTTTTGATAGTCAGAACGTCCTGTGTTTCCCCCGCCACTGGAGCGAAGTTCGTTGCCGAATACTGTGCGTGTTTGATAGGCGAAAAAAACGACAGCGGCGAAAATGCCGATCTGGATCAGCAGTGATTGTGAGGCATCTATATTCGCCAGTAAGGTGCCGCGCAATATGGCATCAAACTGAAAAAGACCGAACAAAGCTAGCACAATACCTGCTGTGCCGATAAGCTCACGTTTCCAGCCGCGATTCCAGCCCAGCACTGAAAACAGAATGGCGAGCACCCACATCAGCGCTGAAAGATCAATCATGCTTTGCTTCTCGCTTCCGCCAGCTGCAGTAGTTCTTCTGCAAGATTACGCGCACCATCGGGCGAAGCTGCTCCGTCAGGCTGCGCCAGCGCGAATGCTGCTGCGCGCATTGAGTTTAGCCGCGCATCTCCGTTTATCAAGGCGCTGATTTCTGATAAAAGCTGCGCGTTCATATCTTCGTCCCGCATAACTAGTGCCGCGCCGCGTTCTGCGAGCCAATCGGCATTGGTTTTTTGGTAACGCCACGCAAAGGGATAGGGTACTAGAATAGATGGCAGCCCGAAATAGGGCAGCTCACCAAGTGTACTTGCGCCAGCACGGCAGATACAGAGATCCGCGGCTGCCATGGCTAAACCCATCTCACTGTGCAAATACGGGAAAGCATGATAATGATTCAGCGGCAGGTTTAGCGTCGCCACCTGACTTTTAAGTGAGTCCCAATCCAGCGTGCCGGTAACGTGGATTACCTGAATGTGTTCAGCAAGCAGTTCAGGCAGGATTTTGATGAGCGCCTGATTGATAGTGCGCGCCCCCCGGCTGCCGCCGAATACGAGCAGGGTTTTGCGATTTTCTTCTAACTGGAAATGCGCGATTCCAGCCGGGCGGGCTGCTGCGCGCATCTGTTTGCGAATTGGATAGCCGGTGACGATCATTTTTTGTTCAGGCACAAACTGTTTGCTGTCATTGACGGTCACGGCAACGCGGCGAGTGAGAGGTTCTAATCGTTTGATAGCCAATCCCGGCTCAACATCTGGTAGATAAATGAGTGCTGGAACGCGGCGCAGCCATGCTGCCAGCGCCACGGGAAAGCCGACCCACCCGCCGGTAAGCAGCAAGGTTTGCGGGCGGTAGCGCCCGATCAATCGCCACGCTTGAACCGTGCCTACGGCCAGTTGAAACACGCTGTTGATCCTGCGCATTATACTGACCCCATTGAGCGGGCCGGCGCGAACCTGATCGAATGTTTCAAACTGGACTTGCGCTTCTTCAACTAAGGGGCGGGCAAAGTCACCCACGCTGTCTACGAAATGCAGATGCGCGCCAGGCGATTTGTCAAGCACTGCCTCCGCCGCTGCGAGGGCTGGATAGACGTGTCCACCGGTTCCCCCAGCCGCGATCATCAGTCGCACCGCTTGATCTCCCTTCAGGTATGGATTGCCGCGCCGATACTCGCGCTACGCTGAGCAGCAAGCCCGCACCAGCCATGACCACCACCAGTGATGAACCGCCAAAACTAATGAATGGTAGCGCAACCCCGGTCGGGGGGATCAGGCTGAGCATCACCGCAATATTCAATAGGGCTTTGATCACGATCCAGAGTGTGATGCCGCCTGCCAACAGCATCCCAAAGGTATCCACCGAGCGGCGCGCAATCGTAAAGCCGCGAAATGCCAGCATAATGAACAGAAACACGACAAAGGCCGCGCCTAATACGCCGAGTTCTTCACCGATAACAGCGAAGATACTATCTGTATGTGGAGCAGGCAGAAAGCCGAATTTTTGTGTTCCAAGCCCAAGCCCTACGCCCGTCCAGCCGCCGTTAATGAAGGCGATGATCGCTTGCTGGGCGTGGTATGAAGCTTGCGAAAGGTCGGTCAAACTGCTGGTGAACCCGCTAACACGGCCTTGCGCGTAATCAAACATGTTGTAAATCACATAGGCGACAACGATCAGTATGGCGAAGACGCCGCCCAGATAATAGATGTTTGCGCCGGCCAGAAAATACATAATGCTGGCGACCATAAAGATGGTGACGGCAGTAGAAAGGTCAGGTTGAAGCACAACCAGCCCGCCGACGATGCCAAGCAGAATAATAAACGGCAGCAGGCCATTCAAGAAGCTTTGCACTTTACGATTCTTGGAACTAAGCCATGCTGCCATGTAAAGCACAATCACCAATTCGGCCATTTCGCCTGGTTGATAAGAACCATTTGACAGCGAACGACGCGCGCCCCACAGTTGATCTGAAAAGACGAGGACGGCGATTAATGCCCCGATTGTTAGCAGCAGTAGGACGATGGTAAACCGCTTCCAGATGCGGTAATCAACAATCGCGAAGAAAACCAGCAGCACAACGCCGACGGCCATATTGCGGATATGTTGGATCAGAATGGCGGTTTCACTGCCGAAATCGGAATATGCCCAGTCGAAGGTGGTGCTGTAGACCATCATTGCGCCCATTGCCAGCAGCAGCACATAGGTAATCACCAGCGGCGTGTCTAACGTTGCTAGAAAACCCCGTTTACGCGCAACGGGGCGTTTCGCCTCTGTTGGCTCACTCGCCGCTGTGCGGGTAGGCTGCACGACACGCGGCGCAGCGCGGTTTGTAGGTGCGGCAGCGTCGAGATCGTCTGTAAATTCAGGGGCTACGTTTTGCGCCATGGGGCATCCGCTGTACTCAATGCGGGCGAAATCAGATGTAATGAGCAGGTAAAGGTTAAAAGAATCTTCACAATCATCTATTCTGATTGTAACGACATTGTACTGTTTGGCAATTAAAGGGCATTCACCAGCGCCCGAAAATGCTCACCGCGCGCGGCGAAGTCAACATAGGCATCGTAGCTAGTGCCACCCGGCGAGAGCAGCACTATATCGCCGGGGCGAGCTACAGAAATAGCTTTGACGAGCGCATCATCCAGTGTAGCAACCTGTGAGATACTGGCGGGATCGGCTTTGAGCTTGCGGGCAGTTTTCATGACCAGCGAGCCAATTTCGCCAAAGACGATGATCTGGCGGGTTTTTTCCAGCGCCAGCGCGAGCATTTCACCCCATGGCAACTTCTTGTCGCGGCCACCGAGTAACAAGATTAGCGGCTCATCAAAACTACGCAGCGCCGCAGCCACCCGTTCAGGCGCAGTGGCAATGCTGTCATTCACGTAGGTAATGCCGTCCAACGCACGAACGATTTCTAGTCGGTGCGGTACGCCACGAAAGGCGCGCACCGCTTCAAACAGTACATCAGATTTCACCCCCGCGGCGCTGGTGATCGCGCAGGCAGCCAGCACGTTTGCAAGGTTGTGTTCACCACGCAGCTTGACTTCACTGCGATTCCCCACCACATGCGGTTTGCGATCAGAACTGCATAGACCGCTAAGGATGAAGCGGTTGCCCGCAAGGAAAGCGCCATCGGGGATCATTTCGTATAGGCTGAACCATGCGAGTTGCGCGCGCACTTCGCCTGCAAGTTCGTGAGAGATTGCATCGTCCCGGTTCAGGATGACCACCTGTTCTGGCTCATTCTGATGTAGAAAGATATTGGCTTTGGTGCGGGTATAGGCTTCCATTGTTCCATGACGGTCAAGATGGTTGGGTGTAATGTTGGTGATGCAGGCAAAATCTGGGCTAACGGTCATCAGTTCCAATTGAAAACTGGACAATTCCATAGCCACGAAATCGCTGGGGTGAATATTCGGCAGCACATCGAGCAGCACCTCACCGATGTTTCCGCCAACCCACGTTTTATAGCTGGCGGCGTTTAGGATGCTGCCCGTTAATGAGGTGGTGGTCGTTTTACCCGCGCTGCCGGTTATGCCTAGCACCGGGGCGGGGCATCGCTCCAGAAAAAGCTGCGCGTCGTTTGCCAGCGGGATGCCGCGCCGAATTGCCCCCTTGATGATTGGTAGGGTCAATGGAACGCCGCCGGATACCAGCACGAGGTCTGCTTTTTTGAGCGTGGCGACGCGCTGGCTGCCCAGCACGAATTCAACACCGGGGTAATCTTCAGGGTTAAGGTTGAGTTCTTCGGCAGTTTTAGAATCGCTAACGACGACATTTGCGCCGATGGTGGGAAGCCAGCGCGCAAGCGCCTTCCCCTGTCGGGCAAAACCGATAACGACGACTCTTTTGCCATAAAGCGGATCGTGAGATGAATTCATTGCATTGATTGAATGGTTATTGTGAAAACGAACAACTGTTCGCTATTATAATCTGTTGTTTCAACTTTAGAATAGCAAAAATCGCTTGTTCAGTGATGACGTGCTGCTGCGGGTGAATATTAGCGTATTCATGCGCGTGATCACAAACGCCGCAGATCTGTATTTCGGTAGATAGCGTTCCAGACCTAGCCGACGAGATGAAGGCTCGCATGGCAATTTCATCTATTTGAAACTGGAGTTGAGGCGATTATACCAACGCCAACGCCACGCCCACGATGGCTGAGAGCATGCCCACCAGCCAGAATCGCTGCACGACCTGTGTTTGGCTCCAGCCACTAAGTTCAAAGTGATGGTGCAGCGGCGACATTTTGAACAAACGCTTGCCTTTGGTGCGTTTATAATAGGTGACCTGCAAAATCACGGTTAGGGTTTCGGCCACTGGTACGATGGCGATGATCGGAAGCAGCAGCCATTGGCCGGTCATAATGGCGATAGTTGCCAGTGTTGCGCCGAGTGCCAGCGAGCCAATATCGCCCATAAAAAGCTGCGCTGGATGCGCGTTGTACCATAGAAAGGCGAAACACGCCCCGACCATAATGAAGCAGAACTGTACTAGGAAAATTTGCCCCTGTAACAGTGCGATTACTCCGTAAGCGGCAAAGGCGCTGGCGATGATAATTCCGGCGAGTCCATCTAGCCCATCCGTTAAGTTGGTTGCATTTGAAAATCCGACAATCAGAAAAGCGGATATCGGAATGAACAGGATTGGATGCAGAGGAATGGCAAAATTGAGCAGAGGAACAGGGATCTGATTGGCAAATTGAAAGCCGCCGTCATAAAGCGAGATGATCGTTGCGGCGACCAGCGCCAGCATGATTTGCATCGCCATTTTGACCCGCCCGGAAATGCCTTCGCCGCGCGGGCGTGTTCCCCGTGAGCGGCGGATGCCTTGCCAATCATCATACATGCCTAACAGCGCGAAACTGAACATGACGAACAGGGGCAGCAGGATGCTGGCGCCGGAGAGTGACGAACCACGAACCACGCTCACCAGATTCAGCACCAGCACAATGGCAAATACTGGCCCCACGATCATAATGCCGCCCATGGTTGGCGTTCCGGCTTTTGATTGATGGCCTTCAGGGAGTTCGACGCGGATTTGCTTCCCTACACGCAGGCGGCGTAAGACTTCAACGAACGGGCCGCCCCAGATCACGCATAACAGAAAGGTAACCGCGCCCATAGAGAGGGCGAAAGGTAATGTTGAACCCATAAGTATCTATCCTAACGCGCGATATTGCTGATAGAACCGCCTTCGGATGCAATTTGAGCGCGCACACTGTCTGGCGGGATGGCAAGCTGCACCACCAACCGCTCGGCAAGCTGCCGGAAGACTGGCGCGGCGACCAGACTTGCCCAGTAATCGCGCGGGCGATCCAGCCGGATCAAGATGCTAATTTGAGGATCGTCAGCAGGTAGAAAGCCGACGAAGGTGACGATGGAGGCGCCGTCTTCGTAACCGAAAGGCGTCGGAATTTCTGCGGTGCCAGTTTTTCCGGCGATGGTGTAGCCGGGGATGCTGGCGCCATCATCCAGCCCTTCACGTACCACTTCAACCATCATTTGCGACACCTGCGCGGCGGCTTCGGCGGAAATTGGGCGTCCTAGCGCAGAGGGCTGCGAGGTATAGACATTCTCGCCATCAATGATCTGGTGAACGATGCGCGGCTGCATCATCAGCCCGCCGTTCGCGATAGCATTCACGCTGGTTAGCATTTGCAGCGGGGTGACGCTGATGCCCTGCCCGAAGCTGTTGGTGGCAATGTTGGCCTCTGCCCAGTTTGGATTTCCGGGCGCGAAGAAAATACCGGCTTCTTCGCCTTGCAGGTCAACACCGGTGCGCCGCCCGAAACCGAACTCGTTCAGTTCAGCGTAGAACGAATCTGGCCCCATCAGCGTCGCCAGCGTGGCCGCGCCGATATTCAGCGATTGCACTAGAATTTGAGTTGCGTCTACGGTGCCGTGCGCTGCGCGATCCCAGTTTCGGACTTGAATGCCGCCAATATCCAGCACGCCGTTATCGTAGTAAGTGAAATCCGGGCGAATCGCGCCGCGATCCAGCGCCGCTGCCATGGTGATCACTTTCATGACCGAACCCGGCTCGTAATTTCCGGCAATCGCCATATTGTTGAGTACGGTTGGATCGCTGATATTGAAATATGCATTCGGGTCAAAAGTGGGGTAGTTCGCCATCGCCAGAATGTCCCCGTTACGCGGGTTCATCACGATAATCGTACCCTGTGTGGAACCGGTTGCGCTGATAGCTTGCAGCAGTTGGGTTTCAGCGATGAACTGTACGTCACGATCGATGGTCAGGACGATATCTGCGCCCTGATCCCCTTCAAGATCGCCCTGCTGCGCGTCAAACGGGATGTTTGATATTTCACGATCGCGGATGACCCCGGCCAGCGTATTTTGATAATAGCCTTCGACGCCATAGTAACCGCTTAAATCGCCACCCACGAACCCGATCACCTGTGAAGCAAGCGTGCCTTGTGGGTAGCTGCGCCGCGGAATGGGCGCCATATCTAATCCTGAGCCGAGATTCAACGCGACTAACCGTTGGCCGACTTCAGCACTGACGCGGGAAGCGATCATCACCCACGGCGCGCTAGAACTGGTCGCGCTAAACAGCTCCAGCTCTGGCCTTCCCAGAACAGAGGCCAGTTCGGTGGCGGCGATACGGGAATCATCGAGCAGATTCGGGCTAATGCCAACCTGATATTCAAGGGTGTTCACGGCCAGCGATTCGCCGTTGCGATCATAAATATTGCCACGCGCCGCAGCGATGCGTAGTTCGCGGCGGTAGCTGTTGTCTCTCATGCTGGTGAGATATTCGTAAACATCGGGGTCTATGCCGATCTGAAATTGAAAGGAGGCCATGCGCCCTAGCAAAATAAAGCTGGCGACGACTAGCCCGACGATAACCAGTGGAAGCCTTCTGCGGAAGGTTTGCTGCTGAGGCAGCAGCGTAGTTTGTGTCGCCATGGTTCAGGGCGTCTCCTGCGAATAGCCTTCAATCTGCTGGCGCAGCGCGTCAAACTGTTGCTGTACCCAGCCGATGAATGATTCATCGTAAATTGGCGCGGCGCTGGTGGATGCGCGAGCGATATTTTCGTCAGAAAGCTCGACTTCTTCCTGCCGGCGCGGATTATAACTAGCGGAAACCACATATAAAATTTGATCTTGTGATGCCGATACAAACCCTAATTCGCCGGCGCGGGTGAGTAGGCGGCCAACCCCGCGCAGGCTGGCAATGTCGGCGCGAAGCTGCTCATTGGCTTGCTCAAGATTGTTGCGCTCAGTGATCAACGCCTCTAACTGGCGCCCCATCGCTGAGGCGTTTGCCGATTGCGATAGATACAGCCCGCCAATGATGATCGCCACAATCAGCGCAAGCGTGGCAACCGTCATGAACGTGCGGGTTGGGTGCCATTGAGATCGCTTGGCCGCCTGCTGCATCCAGTTTTGAGAAGCCATCAGATCGTGCGCCTCACATACTTTTTTGAAGGGTGTTGATAAAGGCTGATTGCTGCATTTGTTCACACGCAGATTTCAGGATACCACTTTTTCGCCGCCGAACATGGGCGTTCATCATCCTATAATTTTTCGACCACCCGCAATTTTGCGCTGCGACTGCGCGGGTTGGCGGCGCTTTCGGCCTCATCCGCGATGATCGGCTTTCTAGTGATTAATTTTACACTGGCTTGATGCCCACAAACACAAATCGGTGCTTGTGGCGGGCAAATGCAATTTGTCGCCGCCCGCTTGAAAGCCTCTTTGACCAGCCGATCCTCCAAGCTGTGAAAGCTAATCACCGCCAGCCGGCCACCGCTTCGCAGCATGCTAATGGCAATTGGCAGCGCGGCTTCTACGGTTTCCAACTCGTCATTCACGGCGATACGCAGCGCCTGAAATACGCGCGTCGCCGGGTGAATATGATCGCTTCCGCGGCGGGGCATCGCCTTTGCCACCACCTCTGCCAGCGTCTGGGTGGTCATAATGGGGCGAGCGCGAACGATGGCGCGGGCGATGCGGCGGCTTTCGCGTTCTTCGCCATACTGATAGAAAATATCCGCTAGTTCGTCAGCATCTAGCGTGTTGATCAGTTCGGCGGCTGTCGGGCGCAAGCCGGTAGGATCGAATCGCATATCCAGCGGGGCATCATGGCGAAAGGCAAACCCGCGATCCGCTGTGTCAATTTGCATAGAGGAAATGCCAAGATCGAGCAAAATAGCATCCACGCCATCACTCCACCCAACAGCCTGAAGATGTTCGCGCATATCGGCGTAGCTGGCATGCACCAGATGGGCGCGCTCTCCGAAAGATGCGAGCGCCTCAGCGGCTAGACCTAGCGCCGTTGGATCCAGATCGAATGCCAGCAGCTCATGCGCGCCATTCTCCAGCAGGGCGCGGCTGTGCCCCCCAGCGCCGACGGTGCCGTCAATGGCGCGTGCTACAGCTTTCCCCTCTGGAAGTAGATTTTCTAAAACTGGCTGAAGTAAAACCGGAATGTGCTGCATGAGAGATATTCCATCAATAGTTATGGTGTGTTTTGCTGGCTCAAGAGAAGCCGCGTGATGCTGCATCATCGTATATTTGAGTGAATGCCTCAATCAATTTTGTGCGCGTAGCAGCGTATAATAGAAGTATACAGTTGGAATGTTGGTAGGTAAGGGTACGCGCAGTGATATTTTCGCTCATAGCCCTTAACCGTAACTGGTGTAAGGGAGAAATAATTTAACGAACCTGAAAGGATAGTCCCATGAAGGTTAATGGTAAGGTCATTGTGGTGACCGGTGCTGGCAGCGGGATTGGACGGGCGCTTACGCTCTTGTTGGTGAGCAGCGGGGCGCGTGTCGCCGCGGTAGACCTGCACGCGGAAGCAGTTGAACAGACGGCCGAACTTGCGGGAGCGAACAAAGACAAAATTAGCACCCATGTTGTCAATGTGAGCGATCATGCGGCGGTGGACGCATTACCCGATCAGGTAATTAGCGCGCATGGCGCTGTAGACGGGGTGGTCAATAACGCCGGAATTATTCAACCCTTCGTGCGCTTGAAGGACTTGCAGTACGACGCCATTGAGCGCGTGATCAACGTGAATTTGTATGGCGTTATCTATATGACGAAAGCCTTTCTGCCCCATCTGCTCAATCGCCCCGCGGCGCATCTTGTGAACGTTTCAAGTATGGGCGGCTTCTTCCCTGTTCCCGGTCAAACGGTATACGGCGCATCCAAGGCGGCGGTGAAACTGTTGACCGAAGGGTTATATGCGGAATGCCTGAATACCAATGTGCGGGTTACGACGGTTTTCCCCGGCGCAATTGCCACCAATATCACGCAAAATTCCGGGATTGCCATGCCAGCGGCGGGCGGTGAAGCGCAGAAGAGTTTCAAGATGACTTCTGCTGATGATGCGGCCAAAGCCATTTTGAATGGCATGGAACGGGATAAGTTTCAGGTGTACATCGGGCGGGATTCGACGATGATGAATTACTTTTACCGCCTTAACCCCGCCAGAGCGACTCGCTTTATGTACAATCAGATGAAAGGGCTGCTGCCGTCTTAGGGTAAGGCAAACAGGCGCGGTTGGTTAAGTTAAAGTTTCTTATCTCCCCCCTCACCCCGTTTACGCGGGCGAGGGGGGCATCTCCCATATCCGTTTGCTGGCTATCTGAAAACTTTGGGAATTTAGCTACCTCCCCTCTACAACCTGTGGCATGCCGCCTGCATACTTCTTATAATCGGCACGATAGGTTCTCTTAACGGGGGGCGAGATGATGTTTAATTTCTGGAAGCGACAGGATCAGATACCACCCGCTCAAAACTCTGTTACCACTCATTTAGAGCCACAATCACCCGCAGTATTCATTAAAGTTGCTGTTGATGAACAGCTTTGCCACCACTGCGGAGGCTGTGTCGCAGTTTGCCCTCCAGACGCGATCTTCCTTGAGCTTAGCCATTTAGCCATCAATCAGGAAACCTGCACTTCTTGCGAACGCTGCGTGAAGATGTGCCCGGTGAACGCCTTGTCTATGCCTAACGGGCGCCCTGATCGACAGGTTCAAAAACGCCATGCCTAGTTATCTAGCCGACGCCTATGATGTTATTGTGGTTGGCGCTGGCCCAGCTGGAAGTGTGGCTGCGCGTCTGGCAGCTGAACAGGGTTTAAGTACGCTGATGATCGAGAAGCGGCAGGAGATTGGCGCGCCGGTACGCTGCGCCGAGGCCGTTGGCGCAGAAGTGACTAAAGGCTATATTGACGAAGACGAGCGTTGGATTAACGCGCACATTGATTTTTACGACATCACAAACTCCAAAGGCGATTTTGTGCGCGTCCCCCCTACAGAGCATACGTGGGTGGTGGATCGTAAAGTATTCGATCTTGAGTTGGCGCATAAAGCCCGGCGTTCTGGCGCACAGGTTTTGACCAGCACGGCTGCCGTTGGCCTGATTAAAGAAGATACACGGGTCACTGGCGTCAAGATTCGCTATTTTGGCGCTGTGAAAGAAGTGAAAGCCAGATTGGTGATTGCTGCTGATGGTACCGAATCGCAGGTGGCACGATGGGCGGGGCTAAAAACGGTGCCGCCGATGGGCGATTACTATTCTGGTGTGCAGTATCTTGTTGGCAATTTGAAGGGCAAGATTGAACCGAACGTTTGTGAGTATCACGTTGGCATGGACATGGCTCCCGGTGGCTATGTGTGGGTTTTCCCGAAAGGCGAAGATGTCGCCAATGTTGGACTGGTGATGACCGCCGATAAATCCGCTGAGATTAGCCCGCGAGAATATCTAGATCGCTTCGTGAGGGCGAAGTATGGCAGCCCCGGTATCATGAGTGTGGTTGTTGGCGGCATTCCAGCAACTGGCGCGCTCAAACGCATGGTCACGGATGGGTTAATGACTGTTGGCGACGCCGCGCATCAGGCTGATCCGCTGACCGCGGGCGGCATCAATCTGGGAATGTTCGGCGCGGATATGGCGATGCAGGTAGGGGGGAAGGCGCTCAGAGATGGCGATGTGTCCGCCGGGCGGCTTCAAGAATATGAGCGTATGTGGCAGGATCGCTTTGGCAAGCAGCATGCCGCGCTGCTGCAAGTACGTAAAATGCTGACTGGCATGAATCAAGAAACGCTGATCGGCTTGATCGAAACGGCTAGCACACTTCCAATTAACGAAATGACACCCGCGCAAGTGCTGGTGACGCTGCTTAAGAGTCATCCCCGTTTGCTCATTGAAGCGCGCACGCTGATCACCACTGGCTTGATTTTGAAATAGACTGCGCGTTCGGAAAGCGGCAGCAGCGCGGAAAATCGCGCTGCTGCCGCTTTGAAATATATTATTTTGCTTTAGAGGGAAATAGCAAAACAGCTGCATTGATGCAGCTGTGAGCAGTGAACTTTGAGTTGTGGAGAACCTTAACCGCAGAACGGAGCGGCTGACCGAGGACAGTCCAATAACAACGGTGAAAGATGACGGCGATGAGATCTTCGGCGTGCGTTGTCGGCTGCGGCGTAGTGCGCTGCAAGGTTCGGTGAAGGCTGCGATGAGAGGCGCTTCGGCGTTGAATTGGCTGCGATGGAAGCGGCGCGTCGGTGTTGGCAGGAACGTTCGCTAAGGTTGGGATGTGAGTTGGCTTCTGCGAAATAGACCGTTCTTTGCGGTCACCCGTTCCGTTCTGTTGTTAAGGCTCTACATAAATAATCGTATGCGGGCTGACAAAAAAACACAATATTAATGCCCGAAAATTCACAAACTTTTCGTTTATATTATCCTTAATATTTGATCTGCGGGGAACCTGCCGCCTTCTTGCCCATCAAATATGAAAAGCGTATTCATTGATAGAGTCTATGAGTTTGCGCGGGAGGCTGGTTTGAATTAAGGTCATAAGTGGATGACCTTGATCATTGCCCTTAAAGATCGGTTTTAGGAGTAAATGATGAAAAAGCTTCTTGCTGTGCTGCTGCTAACGATTGGCGCCACGGCTATTTCAGCGCAGGATGCGCCGGCAACGGCCTTTATGCGGGCGATGGCGCTGTCCCCTTTCTCTGAACTTACTGCAAGCTCTGGCGTTCTTCTGAGCTATGCAAATTATCATGCGGGAATTACGGCGCGTGGGCTGGCGCTGCCAGAAAATTGGGCAGGTTGGCAGGCGAGTGATGATTTTTCACACGTGCAGATGTCGCTGCCTATGGCTGGCCCTGCCGGTTTCTTGCAGGGGGTGACGGTAAGCGGAGGAGAATTTGAATCGCTGCTTGGGTTCGATTTTTTCGATATCGCGCAAGGTGTCGAAATCGGAATGTTTCCTACCATCGGGCAAATTCTCATTGGCACAATTGATCCACAGGCAGTTGAAAGCGCCTATGCAGCGAGACACTACAGCGTTGAGCCACTCCCCGGCGTAGGTTCGCTGCTTTGCCCTAGCGCCGGATGTGATACCGGCTTGACGGTCAATTTAGCAGATCATGACCCTGCCAACCCGTTTGGCGGGCAGATCGGGCGCAGTGAACCCGCAGTTGCGGCAGAGGGCATTTTTCTGAATGCCCCGATGATCGATGTTCTCCAAACCATGGTTGATGCGCTTGAAGGTGATGCTGATACCTTCGCTGATTTACCTGAAGTGAAGGCGGTAGACAGCGCCCTTTCGGCATATCCGTTTGTGAATGCGGTCACACTGGCTAACCCAACCTTCCTAGCCATTTCCAATATCACCAGTATGCTTGGATCGCAAACGCCGCCGGAAATTAGCGGAATACTTCCAGCTTACAATATGGTTGCTTTTGCATCTGCCGCCGACGAAGCAGGGCAGTATGGCTTTGTCATGTTGGCATATGATGATTTTGCTGAAGCAGAAACCGCCGCTGCGCTGATTGATGATCGGCTGGAGTCTATGACTTCGCTGCAAAGACCCGTTTCCTATCAGGAGCTTTACAGCGGCGCGGGGCAGCTTGAAGCGGCTCAGGCGGTGTTTGACGAAGCCACAGGCGTTTCTTTAGTGATCCTTCGGCTTGCGGGAGAGGTTCCGCCGCTAGAAGATCAAGATGGGTTTCCGGTTATGTCTGACTTGCCTTATGCATGGTTGATGAACGGCTTGATCTCTCGCGATCTGCTGTGGTTGGCGTGGGGCGGTACAGAGGAATAACGTTTAGCTCACTTTCAGCGAAACGCCGCCTGCGAATGACGGCGTTTTTATATCCATAGCGCCATATGAGTCGAAAATTCGGTACGTTTCCGCCATAATAAATTATATTGCGATGTGATAAGGAGTTCTGCATGCTGCCCCTATATGTCAATGAGGCACTCACCGATTTTTCCAAACCTGAAAACCGCGCTGCGTTTGAAGAAGCGCTTCGCCGCGTAAAAGCGGAGCTAGGCAGAACGTACCCGCTGGTGATTGATGGTCAAGCCATTTCAACAAGCGAGACGTTCGCCTCAATTAACCCGTCCCGCCCCGCCGAAGCAGTAGGTCACTTCGCGCAGGGCAGCCGTGAGCATGTGGATCAGGCGGTGGCCGCCGCTGCCGTCGCTTTTGAAAGCTGG
>DAOTUZ010000091.1:0-9758 GCA_034437295.1 Anaerolineae bacterium
CGTCCAGCGAAAGTTCTACCGCAGCCACGCCGGAAGTTTCGCGCACCACTGGTAAAAGTTGCTCCAGCGGCACATCGGCGCGAACCAGCACGCGGCCACCGCGTTCTAATTCCCCGCGCAAAGCCGCCGGCGCGCCCTGCGCCACGATATTCCCATGATTGATAATGATCACGTCGTCGCAAACCTGTTCAGCTTCGCTCAGAATATGCGTGCTGAACAACACCGTATGCCGCTGCCCTAGTTCCCGCACCAGATCGCGCAGTTCCAGCACCTGTATCGGGTCAAGCCCAATCGTTGGCTCATCCAAAATCAGCACTTCCGGATCATGGATCAGAGCAGAAGCCAGCCCAACACGCTGGCGCATCCCTTTTGAAAGGGTGCGTATCTGGCTGTCGGCGCGGTGCGCCAAGCCCACGCGGCCCAGAATATATTCGGCGCGATCTCGGCGGTGTTTCACCCCGCGAATTTCAGCGATGTACATCAGATAGCCAATGGCGGTCATGTCGCGGTACAGCGGCACGCTTTCGGGAAGGTAGCCAACGTGTTGGCGCGCTTTCAGGCTCTGATTGAACACATCAAAGCCAGCGACGGAGGCTTTTCCGGCGGTGGGCGGCAGATACCCCGTCAGCATGCGCATGGTGGTGGTCTTGCCCGCGCCGTTTGGCCCAAGGAAACCCGTTACACCCCGCGCCGCCGTGAAGGAAATGCTGTTCACAGCCGTGAAACCGCCGTAGCGTTTGGTCAGTTGATTCACTTCGATCATAAGAGGGAATGCCCTTCAACACAGCATTCAATAGAAATACAACCGCGTAATTATATGCAATATGGTAATTTTGTGAGGAACAATTTACAGAGAGTTTACAAAGGGGGAGGGTACGGTTACAAGCCAACTTCTTTGCGATGACTATCTCATAGAGGACATCCGCATATAATGATTTTTATCGTATGCGACGAGTATATCCCTTATGAAAACCCTGTTCGCCTTCCCGTCTCTATTTCTACTCGCGTTCACCGTATCTGCCCAGACCGCCCCGCCCACTGTGGATGATTGCCAGATTTTCCCACCCGATAACCCCTGGAACATGGATATATCCAGCTTTCCGGTTGATCCAAACTCCGATGCCTACATCGCCAGCATCAGCGCCGATGGCGACGAATATCTGCACGCTGACTTCGGCGAAGATCCCGACTATGGCATTCCCTATATTGTCGTAGATGCCGATCAGCCGTTCGTGCCGATCACCTTCACCGATTACGGCGATGAGAGCGACCCCGGCCCCTATCCCATTCCGCCGGATGCGCCGGTAGAGGCGGGCGGCGATCAGCATGTACTGGTGGTCAATACTGGCAACTGTACCCTCTACGAGCTGTATGATGCTGCGTTCAATGGCAGAGGTTGGGATGCCGCATCCGGCGCGATCTTCGACTTGGCCTCAAACGCGCTGCGCCCTGAAGGCTGGACATCTGCCGATGCCGCCGGACTGCCAATCTTCCCCGGCCTGGTGCGTTACGATGAAGTTGCCGCGGGGGAGATCAACCACGCCCTGCGCTTCACCGTCAGCCAGTCGCAGCGGGCTTATCTCCATCCGGCGACGCACTACGCCTCCAGCAGCGACGATCCCGATCTGCCGCCGATGGGCTTACGCCTGCGCCTAAGCGCCGACTATGACATCTCTGGCTATACCGGCATGGCCCGTACCATACTCGAAGCGCTCAAAACCTACGGCATGATCGTGGCAGACAATGGCACAAGCTGGTTCATCTCTGGCGCAACCGACTCGCGTTGGGATGATGAAGACCTGAACCAGTTGAAGGAAGTTCCCGGCAGCGCCTTTGAGGTAGTGGACATGGGCGAAGAGATTGTGCGCCCATAGGCCACAATCTGACAATTTGACCCTCACCGCAGCATTATTAGGTCGTGGTGAGGGTTAGTTTAGACAGATGCGAAGGGGGAGGGATAAGCCGGTTTTGCGCCGGTGCCATCACTTTCACCATGCAGTTGGGGTAGAATCGCCGTTTAGAGAAATAAATTTCTCTCTCAAATCATGCTATTTTGAGACCAACTTCATCATATGCCTTGACAGTTATATAACCGATGTGGTATATTTGATTTATGACCACGACCTACGAAGCACTGGCAGAACCCAATCGCCGGCACATCCTTGATCTCTTGCGTGTTCGACCACGAACAGTAGGTGAACTGGTGGATGCGCTGGGGATGAGCCAACCGCTCATCTCCAAACATCTGCGGGTGCTGCGCGAAGCGGGGTTGGTCAGTGTTCGTCAGGATGCCCAGCGGCGCTGGTATGAAATACGACCTGAACCGCTGGCCGAAATGGCTGACTGGCTGGCGCCGTTCCGCCAAATGGCCGAAGCACGATTTGACCGTCTGGACGATCTGTTAGATGAGTTGCAGGCAAGGGAGAACGATAATGAGCAAGACAACGTTGATCGCTGAACCGGGTTCGCATGTAGTGACGCTGGTACGTGAGTTCGATGCGCCACGCGAGCTGGTTTTCAAAGCATATACAGATGCGACGCTAATCTCGAAGTGGTGGGGGCTGCGCCAAACCACCACTATCGTAGACCAGTTTGACGTGAAGAAGGGCGGCATCTGGCGTATTGTTGAGCGCGAAGCGAATGGTGACGAACATGCCTTTAGCGGGGTGTACCATCAGGTGAAAGCGCCGGAACGGCTGGTGTATACCTTTGAGTATGAGCCGATGGAAGGCCATGTTTTGATGGAAACGGTCACTCTAGAAGAGCGCGATGGTAAGACCATCCTGACAGACTCGTCGGTATTTCAAACGGTTGCGGATCGTGATGGCATGCTCCAGAGCGGCATGGAATGGGGCGCCAACGAGAGTATGGATCAGCTAGAAGAACTGCTGGCGACGCTGTAGAGCCGTTAGACGTTCAAAGTAAAAAGTGAAAGACATCACCCCTTGCCCTGCTTATGCGGAGCGAGGGGATTTTTTTGTTTCTGAATGGATGGGCGATATGACCGATTTGTTATGTGATTGTAAAACTGTGATATATTCTAGTTTCGGATATAGTTGTGAAAGACATATAAACGAACGGGAGGACTAATGCCACTTTACCTTTCGAGATTCAGTTATACGCCAGAAACGTGGGCCAGAATGATTGGCAACCCTGAAGACCGCCGAAAGGCCGCCGAGAAATACATTGAGTCGGTTGGCGGGAAACTACATGGTTTCTGGTATGCCTTTGGCACGCATGACGGCTACAACCTGTGGGAAGCGCCCGATAATGTCTCGATGGCGGCTGTTGCGCTGGCAATCGCTGGCGGTGGCGCGCTCAGTTCATTTGAAACGACAGTTTTGCTGTCTATCGAAGAAACGTTGGACGCGCTGCGCAAGGCTGACCAGATCCGCTATAAGCCTCCGGGCGCATAGGCACACCTCTTCTGCGGTCAATCGCCAGTAAGATTTAACAGTGATAAAAAACCCTCCGCACGGCTTAGGACACGATGCCGCGAACCGGGGCGCTGTTCTTCGGGCGGCGGCGATTGTAACCGTGATGAGTGTGCCAGATACCGCCTACGGATGGTCGTAGACGTAAAAAATGAAATCTTGAGGCGGGGTCTTGTTTCCCAGATCATTCAGCTGCCTGAGCAGTTGGGCGCGGTGATCTGTGCCGTGATTGACTACATGGATCAGCACTTGCCAGAGGATAAGGTCTTTATCTTCGCCCGCCTCGAAGGGTTTCAGAAATAACATGTCATCCCGGAGAGTAGCGAGATAACCGCGCACTTTTTGCTCAACGGCGTCTCCGTAGGCACGAATTACTGCCCGATCCAGTGTGTCTTCAGGATCAGGTGATGAGGGTATTTCAATGCCTAGCAAGTCGCCAAACCAAGCATCATCAACGCTCATGAGATGGACGATCTGGTTTCGGACAGAACCAAGAGAATAGTCATGCTGTTGGGTGAACTGCTCCTGTGGCATTGAGGCGATAAACCAATCCCAAAGATTGCGATTTTCCGCGAAGTGATAGTCGTATAATTGGCGAAACGCATCTGCGTTCATGAGGGTATTTGCTCCTCTGGAAATATACTGTGAAAAGATTGTAGCACGGGTGTTCTGAAACGGTAATTATTTGCCCTTCTCGTTCAGGCCGAGGAGGTTTTACTTTACGAACGGAGGGGCGATGCAGCCGATTGAGACCGCGCGTTTAATGATTCGCGACTACACGCTTGACGATCTAGAGCCTGCTCACCGCGTGCAGGTGGAGTGTTTTGGGGCTGAAGCGGATTCGCTTGAAGAAACGCGGGATTGGCTGAACTGGACCGTTGCCAATTATCGTAATCTGGCGCGACTGTACCAACCGCCCTACGGCGATTATCTGGTGGCGCTGAAGGGTACGGATGAGCCAATTGGCTCGGTGGGGCTGGTATCACAGGGCGTACCATGGCGGGTTCTGCCGGAATTTCGCGGGGATGCGCCGCGGGATGAACTGGTACAGCCGGAGTACGGCCTGTTCTGGGGAATTTATCCAGCGTACCAGCGGCGGGGATATGCGGCGGAAGCGGCAAATGCGGTGGTTGATTTCGTGTTCAACGTGCTGCATTCGCGGCGGGTGGTGGCGACGACGGAACGCGAAAATATCGCCTCGCAAGCGGTGATGAAGGCGCTGGGGATGACGGTATATCAGAACCCGACAGGCGATCCGTTCTGGTTTCAGGTGGTGGGGGTACTGGAGCACGGATGAGGGGCGATCCAACCGGTTGAAACTACGCGCCTGAAATCCTCACCAACCCTACAAACGGCGCTTCCCACAGTATTCTGCTTACCTGTTTTAGTTCCGACTTGGACACCCCCTTTCTTCTTAATATCTTTGATACTATCTCACTCCCCCAATGCTTCGCGTGCCATTTCCAGTTTCAGCTTTGTGGATTCGTGATTGGCGTCCAGTTTTACAGCTTCTTCAAAGGCATGAACTGCCGCTTTATAGTCCTCAATCATCATCAGCGCATCACCGAGATTACGCCAGAACCATACATCTTTAGGGTTTAATTGGGTGGCGCGCTCAAAGGCATCTGCGGCATCTTCGTAATGGTGCTGCGATAAATGTGCCAGTCCGAAACCATTCCATGCCCAGCTGTAGTTAGGATCAAGCTCCAGCGCCCGCGAATAACTCTCTGCAGAGGCCACATAATTCCCGGTACGCCGCTGTGCTAATCCGCGCCGCGCCCATGCCATCGCGTTGTTCGGCAGCGTGGTGATCGCAATTTCGCTGGCAGCCAGCGCGTCCGCTTTGCGCCCCATTTCCAGCAGCAGATCAATCAGGTTGTTGTGATACCAGATTACGCTGCGATCAAATTCCAGCGCTCGCTCATAGCTGGCGACGGCCTCTTCGCGCCGCCGCATACTTTCCAGCGCCAGCCCGCGCCCATTCCATGCCCAACTGTATTGGGGCTGTAGCCCCAACGCCCGGTCATAGGCTGCTAGGGCATCGGCATATTTGTTCAAGCGGCGCAGCACCTGCCCCTGTTTTGCCCAGCTTTCAGCGTGCGCCGGATCAATGGCGAGTGCCTGTTCGAGGACGTTAAACGCTTCTTGTGGCCGGTTTAGCGCCACCAATGCATCGCCCTGGTTATACCAGTGCCACACGTCATTTTGATCAACTTCAGCGGCGCGTTCGAAAGCTGCCAGCGCATCTTCATACCGTTTTAACGCAGAAAGCGCCATGCCCCGCCCACTCCACGCCCATGCGTAGCGTGGATCAATTTCAATCGCGTTATCGAACGCTTTCAACGCATCCTGATAGCGCCCCATGCGCCGCAGCGCCAGCCCGTATTTGCCCCACAACCCGGCATGACGCGGCTCAGTTTCAAGTGCCTGTTGTAGTAGTTCGGCGGCGGTTTCGGGCTGCCCTGCGGATAGCAGTTGGTCGGCCTGCGTTAAAGCGATATGGGGGGTGTTATTATCCGGCTTGCCGGCGCGGCGATAGCATTCGCGGGCTTCTTCGTCACGACCTAGTGTCCCCAGTACCTGCCCTTTTTCGCCCCACGCCCACGCGAAATCGGGCTGTAGCTGCGTAGCCTTTTCCAGAGCCAACAGCGCATCGTCGGGGCGTTCCAGTAAGCGCAATGCGCTGCCCATACGTGCCCAACTGTTGGCGTGGTGTTCGTTTACGCTCACTGCGCGGTGCAGCGTTTCAACGGCTTCAGCGTAGCGCTCCAGCGTGATCAGAATGTTGCCACGGTTATACCAGTACCACACATCGTTAGGTGAAAGTTCAGTGGCGCGGCTGTAGCTGGTGAGCGCCTCTTCATAACGCTCCATACGCTCCAACATGATCCCGCAGCCGTTGTGCGCCCATGCATTATCTGGCTGGAGCGTAATCGCCCGATCATAGGCGTTTAACGCTTCTTTGTAACGTTTCAAATAGCGCAGCACTTGCCCCTGTTTCGCCCAGCTGAATGCGTGTTGGGGGTCTATGCGCACCGCTTCTTGCACCGGTTGAAGCGCCTCTTCATAGCGGCCAGCTTCTACCAACGTTTCAGCAAGATTGTACCAGTACCACACTTCTTTAGGCGCATAACGTACCGCGCGCTTGAAAGACAGGATGGCTTCGCTAGTTTCGCCAATGGCTTTAAGCGCCAATCCGCAGCCGTTGTGCGCCCATGCAAAGGTCGGGTTAATCTCAATTGCCTGGCGGTAGGCCTCAACGGCTTCAAGGTTGCGATGCCTGATCCGGTAAATTTGGCCGCGCTTGCCCCAGCTGTTAGAGTGATGGGGATCAACCTCCAGTGCCTTTTCTAGCAGTTCCAGCGCCGCATCTATATTGCCCATGCTGTGCAAAGTTTCTGCCTGGTTGTACCAGTTCCACACGTCAGCGGGGGCCATTGCCGCCGCCTGCTGGTGGCTTTCCAGCGCCTCTGGAAGCTGCCCCATGCGTTCCAGCACCATCCCCCGGCCCTTCCACGCCCATGCATAGCCCGGTTGTAATTCCAGCGCGTGGTCATAACATTCCAGCGCGTCATGGTAGCGTCGCAGTAAGCGCAGCGCCCGGCCTTTACGCGCCCATGCCCATGCGTTGTCTGGTTCCAGCGCAAGGGTGTTGTCATAAGCTACCAATGCTTCCTCAACACGGCCCAACTCGGTGAGCGAATAGGCTTTGTCCATTAATTCATGTGCCGCCAGAGACTGCCCTGTAATCTCCATCATCGGTGCTTCGCCGGTTAGCTCGCGGTAAATACTCGCAAGCTGGTTCACAATTTCACCCCACGTTTGTGGGCGATCTTCCGGTCTTTTTTCGAGGCAGTCCAGTACCAATGCCACCAGTGCCGGTGGAAGCGTTTTCTTAACAATTGGGGCAAAAGCTGGGCGCTCATTCAAATGTGCATGCAGCCATGCCGGCAGGTTTCGCGCTTGAAACACGAAATGCCCGGTCAGCATCTCGAATAACATGCAGCCGAAGGAATAAATGTCGGAACGGGTATCCACGTTATTGCTGCGGCATTGTTCTGGGGATAGATAGGGTGCGGTGCCAATAATTGCGCCCATGCGCGTCAGCCGGTGATCATCCTGTCCCGGTCGCATCGCCATCGCCATCGGCGTAATGTCCTCTGCATCCAGTGAGCGTACAAGCCCGAAATCGGTCACCTTGGCGATATTGTCATGCGTGACCAGAATGTTCGCCGGTTTCAAATCGCGGTGGACTAGTCCCGGCACTCGCCCGACAGCATGCTGCATGCCTAGCGCCACATGCAGGCCAAACTGTACCGCCTGTGCTTGTGAAACCCGCCTTTGCTCAATCCAGCCTCTCAGGTCGGTGCCTAAACCTTCCGGCCCGCTGACATGTTCCAGCATGATGTAAGGCCGTGTGCCGATGCGCTGTACAAGCTGTGCTTGCACAATATGCCGGTGCTTTTCTAGGCGGATCCATGTCAGCGCTTCCTGTTCAAAACGGGCGACAGCGCGCTCATTTTGCAGAAAACGATTTTGAAAACTCTTGAGGGCAATCGGGGCGCGTTCTTCATGGTCATAACATAAATACACCACGCCCATGCCACCCAGTAGCACGGAGGCCACCTCATAGCGCCCGTTGATGCGTTCGCCCTCATGATATTCGCCGTCCAGTGAATCGTTGATGTTCGCCGGCGCGGCGTCAGCGCGTGTGAGCAGCGAAACCAGAAAATGCTCGCGTGATTCCTGATTCTCAAAGGATTCAAAGGCGATGGCGCTCTGATCTGCCATCGTAGTCAGTTCAAGCGACTCCGGCGCCTGCCCAGCATTGCTATTTTGCCGGGATGCCGGCGCGCCTTGCCGCGCATCTGCATCCTCATCCTCGTGTAGGGACTCGGCCATGCTCAGCAAATTGAGTGCGGCCAGCGGCGCATCATCATCGCCCATCGTATTTTCGATATTTATTTCTCGGTCTTTTGGCAGCAAATCTGCCACCGCCAGCGCCTCAAAGGAGATGTCCAGATCGCTTTGAGGGGTTGCTATACCGAACAGAGTCGAATCGTCATTTGCAGTATTTTGGCTGAACGAACTGCTGGCTTGGGGTTCAGGGCGGGCATTGCGATACAACTTGAATAGACGGGGTAGGATGCTTTCATGCAGCGATGCTGCCTGTGAATCGGTTTCGCCAAGCTCAGCCACTGCCCATAAAGCTACCGCCACGTTATGCCGCGATGTTTTTTCTTGTGCAGTTGCGATCAGCCAGCCTAAATAATCGGTGCGGGCGCGTGCAGCTAGACGCCGGTTTACGCTATCGTGGGCATCGCTGCGAGCGCGCAAATAGGCATTCAGCGTTTTGCCAACGTAAAAGACGAGCAGCCTTCCATCTATACCTAGCGAACGCCCCGCGCACATATCGCCAATTGCGAAATAGGTGTTCATGCGCTCATCGCCCTCAAGGCGCAGCGCCAGCCGTCCCAACTTGCGAATTTCAGGGAATCCATCACAGGCGAATAGATCGCGTTCATCTAGCGTGTGCCGCTTGCGCATTAAGGCGTTTATACGCCGATCATTGAATGATGGCGCTTGCCGCCCTGTCAGTGGAAGATTCATAACCCGTTAAATTCAACTTGAAGGACATCGAAAGTGATTTTAGCGAATTTTTGAGCGGATGGTGATCTCACCTTATCCGAAACAGCAAAATACAGCGCAATCGGCGCCCGCGAAATGCTAGATGGGCGATTCTTCAGGCGTGAGTTTTTTTTGAGGGCGCAGCAGCCACCATACAGCGAAAGGAAAAAGCATGGTGAGGTATTTTGCCCATACAACATATAATGCGGGTGTTAAAAGGGTGAACCATGCAAGGCCAAATAAAAGCAGTCGCCGCCAGCCTTTCAATTCGCCTATTGCGGGTACCAGCAAAATCATATGCACGGCCATCACGTAAGGCAGCAGGAATGTGCCAAGCGCCATCAACCGGTAAGGATTCGCATTGGTGAAGGGCAGCATGAGCAGGCCAACGGCGAGTGCTGGATATCCAATAGCCATCCAACCCATAGCAATTGGATGGCCGGTGGATTTTCCTAATAGCCCGAAGGTTTGCAGCGGCCACAATCCCCAGATCAATACTGTTACTACGCCAAAGACTGCTGCCCAGATAATCCACTTACGTCGCGCTAATAATGCGAAGGCGGCAAGATGTGGTTGAACCAATGCCCATGGAATACCAAACGGTAAAAACGCCATTCCAATCACAACGACCATCGCCATGTTCCCCTCCCATAACAGCATGGGAACAAGCGGCGTAAGCAGCGCCAGAGCAGCAGC
>DAOTUZ010000092.1:0-6198 GCA_034437295.1 Anaerolineae bacterium
CAGAACACCGAATATATCCCCGGCTCCGGCATTTCCCGGATGCGGCGGCACCCCCGGCGACTGTGGGTAAGACTGTGAAAACGGGTTATCCGGCTCATCGAAAACCGGCTTTTCCATCGGATCAAGTTTGGGCGGCGCTGAACGTGTCGGCGCGGGGCCGCTTCCGCCCGGCGCAGGGTAGCCGCTGAAGGATGGCGGCGTGTTAGCCGGTGTCTGGTTGGGAAGTGGCATTTGCGCGTTGAAAGCAGGCGGCTGCCCCTGCTGCATCATCTTCTGATGAACCAGCGTATCAAAGTCTGCTGGCTTGCTGCTGCTCGTCTTAAAATCAGGCTTAACGGCGGGAGGGGGCGGAGGGGCGGCAGTAGACTCTCTATCGCCGCGCAGCAGCTCCACGAAAAACGATGTGATGTCTTTTCCCGCAAAGCGCGCAAACACGAAGAATATCGCCGCCAGCACCCCCAGCGTCACGATACACAGGCCGCACACGCCAAATACGACCAGAATCCCCGCATCCTGAACTTGAATACCGTCCACAACCATCTCTCGCTCACCGGCCCATATGCCTATTCTAGCTCAAAAGTTCGAGATCAGATCGCCCGCTTTCCCCCCGCCCCCCTAAAATCCAGCCACCCCCTAGAGATTTTCTCGCCTTTTCAGCATAATGGGCAAACTGCCCGTCTATCATAGACTCAGGATGCCTACCATGAGGTCGTTTGTCTCAGAGAGTGTGCAAAACCTTAAACCGTCCGGTATTCGTCGTTACTTTGATATCGCCGCCACCATGGACGATGTTGTGACGTTGGGTATTGGTGAGCCAAACTTTGTGACGCCCGAACGCATCATGCAAAAAGGCATCGAGTCCACGCTGGCCGGGAATACGTCCTATACCTCCAACTCTGGCACGCTAGAACTGCGCCGCGCTATTTCCGATTACGTGAAACGCCTATACGGAATGGTCTACGATCCCGAACGCGAAATACTGGTCACCGTTGGCGTCAGCGAAGCGCTTTGGCTTGCCCTCAAGGCCATCCTCAACCCCGGCGATGAAGTGCTGGTCGTTCAGCCCTGTTTCGTCGCCAATGCCGCCGCTGTCGAAATGGCGGGCGGCGTGCCGGTCATCGTAGACACCTCAGTTGATACCGGTTTTCAGGTCACCGGAGCTGCGCTGGAAGCCGCCGTAACGCCGCGCACCAAAGCCATCCTCATCAACTACCCCAACAATCCCACCGGTGTTGTCTTGAGCCGCGATTACATGCTTGGCATCGCCGCTGTAGCCGAAAAGCACGATCTGCTGGTCTTGAGCGACGAAATTTACGAACGGCTGGTTTACGGCGCTGAACATATCAATTTCGCCTCGCTGCCCAATATGCGCGAGCGCACCATCGTCATGAGCGGCATGAGCAAAAGCTTTGCCATGACCGGATGGCGTATCGGCTATGTTATGGCACCCAACGAACTCTTAGAGGCGATGCGGAAGCTCCACCAGTACTTGATCATGTCTGCGCCCACAATGGGGCAGGCCGCCGCGCTGGAAGCCTTGTACAACGGCGATGAAGTGGTGGAATATATGCGCCAGCAGTATGACAGCCGTCGCCGCCTGATCGTAGACGGCTTCAATGAGCTTGGCCTAACCTGTTTTGAGCCGCGTGGCGCGTTCTATGCCTTCCCCTCAATTGCCGCTTCTGGCATGAGCGATGAAGATTTCTGCGAGCGCCTGCTCATGGAAGCGCGGGTGGTCATGGTTCCGGGCAGCGCCTTTGGCCGCAGCGGATCTGGTTTTGCCCGCGCCAGCTACGCCAACAGCACCGAAAATATCCAGTTGGCGCTGGAACGTATCGCTAAATTCATGCAAACCTACGGCTAGTAGGGACGCCTGTCTGCCGTTGAGGAAACTGGGCTGTAGGGACGTCTCATGAGGCGTCCGCCTTTCTTTTATAAATACTGCCTCCATAGCAGAATCTCTCAACACTATATTATTGCCCTGTCATGGCATTACAGTGATAATCTGAGATATATAAATTTTTGAGAATTTGTGGCGGTACGCAATGTCTTTAAACCGTCCTGCCAAAATTTTACTGGTTACCTCCGTATCGGCGGAACAACAGCATCTCGCCCATCTTCTTCAGGCGGGGGGCATGATAGTAGCCGCCTTCCCTTCAGCCTCAGCAGTCGGCGCGGTTGGCGAAGGCATTGATCTGGCAGTTCTCGCCCTCGCGCAAATAGACATCCCCGCTCCCGAATTTATCGCTCATTTACGCGCCTTTCCCCATCAGGAAAATCTACCCGTTTTGGCGCTGATCCCCGAAAATGATCAGGCTGTCGAGCAGGCGTTAAACGCCGGCGCCGATGACTATGCCGCGCAGCCCGTAATCGCCGCGGCCTTGATGCGGCGTGTGGCGCAGCTTCTGGATCGGCAGGCCGCCCGAAGAGATTTAGCCCGTAGCGAGTATCGCTGGACGCAAACGTTTACCCGTGGCCGTGTGCCGCAAATGTTGATTGATCCGGTATCAGGGCTGATCATAGATGCCAATATTGCCGCCGTTGAATTTTACGGATACCCGCTGGAAGTGCTTCAGCAAAAACACGTGTTTGATTTGACGGCGACCGGTGACGAGTCAATCAGTTCAGAAGCAGGCGTCGCCCTCAATTACAGCCAGCAGTTGGCCTCTGGCGTGCGGCGAGCCGTGAATCTCTTCAACGATCGCCTTGAATTTGACGGCGCAAGCCTGCTGCATACCACGATCTTTGACAACAGCAAACGCCTGCGCGCCGAACAGGATGCCGAAGAACAGCGCCGTCTGGTTCAGTCGCTGCGTAATACCGCCACCGCAGTAGCCCAATCGCTAGAACTGGAAGAAGTCCTCGACCGAATTCTGGATGAAGTCTATAAAATCGTACACCCTGACGCCGCCAATGTCATGCTGATTGAAGATGATATCGCCCGCATCGTGCGGCTGCGGGGTTATAAAGACTATGCCAGCAGCCAACAAATCTTAAACACCCGCTTTAAGATTTCGGAAACCAGTAATTTACGGGAGATGGTCGAAACCCGCCGTCCCCTCAACATCCCCAATGTAAAAAATTTTAAGGGGTGGATTGATAAGATCTCGCCCTATTGGATTGGCTCATTTCTCGGCGCGCCAATCTTTGACGGGCAAACGATGTTTGGCTTTCTAATTGTAGACAGCGCCTCAACCAACGCTTTCACCAATCTCGATGCAGAACGTTTGCAAGCGTTCGCTGTTTCGACAGCGGTAGCGATCCGTAATGCCCGCCTTTATGACAATTTGCGCGAGCAGGCGGCGCAGCTTGAAACCCGCGTCGCCGAGCGTACCGCCGAGCTGGTCAGTGGCCGCGCACAGCTTCGGGGAATCCTCGATGCCATGGTCGAAGGGGTGATCTACACTGAACTTAATGGCGATGATGTGAATGTTCGCTATACCAACCTCGCATTAAACGCGCTTCTAGGCTTTAGCACCGAAGAACTGGCGGCACAGGAAGAACTGATGCGTCCGCTAAGCATGTCCCATGAAGGCTATCTTTACAACCTACAGGCGTTGCTGCAAACCTTGCAGCGTGAAGGCAAATTTTATAGTGAGGTGAAGTTTAAGCGCAAGGATGGCTCAATCCTGGACGCGGCGGTCAACGTTTCCGCTATCAAGCACCCGAACGGGCTGCTGGCCGGCTCGGTATCCGTCATTCGCGACATCAGCCGCGAGCAGGAACTTCAAGCGCAAAGAACCCGCTTTGTCGCCTACGCCAGCCATGAACTGCGCACCCCGATCACGAACCTCAAAACCCGCCTGTATTTGCTGCGCAAACAACCCGAACGCCTTGAGCAGCACTTGTCCATACTTGAAGATGTGACGGATCGAATGCGCGGGCTGGTCGAAGGGTTGTTAGATGTGACCCGTTTCGAGCGCGGCATGATCCATCTCGACAAACACCCTATCCCCTTACAACTGCTCATCAAGCGCAGCGTAACCATCCAGATACCCGAAGCAGACCGCAAGCGGCAGGACATCATCATCGAACTTCCCGATGAGCCGATTCTGGTCGAAGTTGACGGGGATCGTATCATTCAAGTCATCACTAATCTCGTCACCAACGCCATCAACTATACGCCGCCCGAAGGAAAAATTACCGTTCGCTCATTTACCCTCAATAAACACGGGGAAAAATGCTCCGTTGTGGAAGTGCAAGATACCGGAATTGGCATCGCTCAAGAGCATTTGCCCTACCTCTTTCAGCCGTTCTACCGTGTGCCAAGCAAGGTTGAAGGCACCGGGCTTGGCCTGCCGATCAGTAAGGAAATCATTGAGCTGCACGGCGGAAAAATTGAGGTGAAAAGCGAACGGGGATATGGGACGACCTTTTCTTTTTATTTGCCCATGCCCGCCGCCGATCAGCCTGTCGATAAAAATCAGTCAAGCCGCTTCAACCCTCATAATTCCTCTGCGCCCGTTTGACACTTTCCCGCCTAAATACGGAAAATTCTTGCCTCCCCTCAACCGTGCACGGTTCGCGGTGGGGTGATGCGGTTGTTTTTACAGGTGAGATTCCCCCGTAGGGACAAGGCATGCCTTGTCCGTTTCTTTGAATATTTTCTTGAACATAGCCGTATCCCCCGTAGGGGGCTTGCTCACGCTTTCGCCGCCAGCGCCTCTCGCCTTGCCTGATACTGCGGCAGGGTGATCATCGGCGGGCGCTCATAGTCGCCAATCTCGTTCAATTCCAGCGCAAAACGTTCTGGTTCCTGCAAAATCATCTTCATACTGCGGTTGGCATGGCTCATCAGGTCAATCTCAAAACGCTCGCCCAGCCGATCCATGAACACTTGCAGGATGGCGAATGACATTCGGCTTAAGCCTTCCAGCGGCTGGTTGTGATGCACGCGCACTTCTAGATCGCTTTGCGATACCCCTTCCAGCCCCGCCGTATCCAGCAGATCGATCAGCATGCCGGTTTCCACGCCGTAGCCAGTGAAGAAAGGAATCTTCTCCAGCGCCGAACGCCGCCCTGCATATTCGCCGGAAAGCGGCTGAATGAAGCCGGAAAGTTCAGGGTAAAACAGGTTCAACATTGGCCGGGCAACCAGCTCCGTCACGCGGCCGCCCCCGTAGGCTTGCAGCTTTTCCCCTACTTTAATCGGGCGCTGGTAAAAGCCCTTCACAAATTGCAGGTGTGGATACTTGAGCAGCGGGCCGATGATCCCGTAGATGAAACGTGGGTGAATGTTGGTGATATCGGTATCCACCCACGCGATAATATCCCCTTTAAGGGCATGCAGGCTTTTCCACAGGGCTTCGCCTTTGCCCACGCGGCTGCCCATATCCGTCAGTATATCCATATGGCGGTATACCGGTATGCCGCAGCTTTCAGCAATAGCCACGGTGTTATCGGTGGAATTGCTGTCAATCAGCACAAATTCATCCACCAGCGGCACTTCGTCCATCAGCGCCCGCTTCAGCGTCATGATCACATTTTCGACGGTTTCTTCTTCGTTCAGCGCCGGCAGCCCAATACTGATCGAAAGCCCCTGCTTTTCTTTCATCTCAACCAGCGCTTTCAGGTCTGAAAATTCGCGGCTGTGAAAGGTATTCTCAGCGAACCAGCGATCTACTTTCTTTGAAGGTTCGTCGGCGCTGCCAGCGATATACGGCATATGAAATTCCAGCGCTTCGGGGTGATAGGCGCGTACCAGCGCAATCGGCACGGTAGCGCGCTCGTATACCTGCGCAATCAACGAATCACGCGGGGTTTGATCGGGGGTCATGCCTCTAAGCGCCGCGCCTAATATCACCGCGCTGTGGCCGTGCAGTTCCCCCACAATGCCATCGGCAATATCGGTAATCGCCGTGACCGCGCGCTTGATATTTGGCTCTGCCCGCTTGATGTATTCCAGATAGGGCGTATGCCGCTGGCTGTCAGCAGCATGATACAGGGTAATCGCGCCCTCACTTGACAGCGACTTTGCGGCGCGGATGCCAAGCGTGATATTCGGGCCGCCGCGTAGTGAAAGCAGCGCCGGCAAATGACTGGACAGAGGCGGCGCAGTCAGCAAAATGATATCGGTAGGCGCGCCAGACAGCAGCGCATCGGTGTAAATGCCGCCCGTGAGGGACAGCGGGCCGCGCCATTCAAAGATGATCAGGTCGGCCTGTTTTTCGCGGGCTTCATCAAAGGCGCGTAATGCCG
>DAOTUZ010000093.1:0-11700 GCA_034437295.1 Anaerolineae bacterium
GCGACGACCACCCGTGGCTTTGTCTTGCTCACTTGCACTACGCCCTCATAGAATCCACTTGAACATTTTGCTTCACCCTTACATCTATTGACTTGAAGGAGCGTGCCAGAAGTGAGGGCGAAAGTCAGATTGCTTATCGATATGTTCCCTGTAGGCGATACAGTTTTTCAACCGTCGTTCCTAGCACGGAAACCGCATATTCGATGTCCGCTTCAGTCGTATCCTTACCCACTGTCAGCCGCAAACCTCCGAAGGCCGCATCATAAGGAACGCCCATTGCCAGCAGCACGCTAGATGGCTCAGGGTTGCCTGTTTTGCAAGCAGAGGCGCTGCTTGCAGCAATCCCTTTCATATCAAGATGCATGATTAAGACGTTGCCATCCAGCCCATCAAACACAAAGCTCGCGTGGTTAGGCAGCCGCTGTTCAGGATGCCCCGTCAATCGCGCATTGGGCGCAAATCGCAGCACTCCCTCAATAAGCTGATCCCGCAAATGGCGATAATGCGCTGTGCGTTCTTCGTATTCGTCATATGCCAGCCGCAGCGCCGTCGCCAGCCCAACCACTGCCGGCGTATTCACAGTTCCCGCGCGGCGTCCTTCCTCATGGTTGCCCCCGGTTTGCGCTGGCAGCAGATCAACCCCTTCACGTACATACAGCACGCCAGCACCCTTCGGCCCATAGAATTTATGCGCCGACAGCGTGAGCATATCCACGCCCATCGCCTTCACATCCAGCGGCATCAGCCCGGCAGCCTGAACCGCGTCCGTATGGAAGATAAGCCCGTGTTCATGCGCCTGCGCCGCCAATTGCGCGATAGGCTGAATCGTACCCACCTCGTTATTCGCCGTCATGATGCTCACCAATGCAGCGTCAGCCGAAAGCGTCGCCGCTAAATCTTCCGGATCAACCATGCCTTCAGGCGAAACCGGCAGCAGGGTTCGCTGAACCCCGTACACCGTCTCCAGTTGATTCAACGTTTTTAGCACCGCATCATGTTCAATTGGCGTAGAAATGATCCGGCGCGCATTTTTAGAATCGCCAGCTGCAATCCCGCGCAGCGCCAGATTATTACTTTCCGTTCCGCCGCTGGTGAAAATAATTTCAGAGGGCTTGCAGTTTAGCAGCCGGGCAACCATTTCACGAGCGTCTTCAACAGCCCGTCCAGCATCCTGCCCCTGCCTATGCCCGGATGAAGCATTTCCGTAAATTTCACTAAAATAGGGCAGCATCGCCTCAACCACGCGGGAGTCAGTAGGGGTTGTTGCGGCATGATCCAGATAAACGCTGCGGGTTACATCGGTATTCGTCATTCCCAATTTCAACTATCTGTCCAAAGCTGCGTCCATTTTACTTGAACGCTCCCGAATTGTAACCGCATCTGTTTAGAGTTTGGACGTGCGTAAACGGCGGGATGGCGCTACACTAGAACGCTTATGGCTGAATTCATCAGCCCCTAGTCTATACAAAACTTTCACTGGAGAATGATCATGTCAGTTATTGAGCGGATTCATGGGCGTGAAGTGCTCGACTCCCGTGGCAATCCGACAGTTGAAGTTGAAGTTGTCCTGATAGACGGCTCGTTCGGGCGCGCAATTGTACCCAGCGGCGCTTCAACCGGGGAATGGGAGGCGCTGGAACTGCGCGACGGTGATAAATCTCGTTACGGCGGCAAAGGTGTTTTGCGCGCCGTTGATGCCGTCAACGGCCCCATTGCAGATGCTCTACACGGCCAATACGCGCTAAACCAGACCACTATCGATCAACTCATGATCGAACTCGATGGCACCCCGACCAAGAGCAGTCTAGGCGCAAATGCCATTCTCGGCGTCTCACTCGCAGTCGCCAAAGCAGCGGCAAACTTCGCTGAACTGCCGCTGTATGCCTATATCGGCGGCGTACATGCGCACGTGCTGCCCGTCCCCATGATGAACATCATGAACGGCGGCAAACACGCCGAAGGCAGCACCGATTTTCAGGAATTCATGGTCATGCCTGTTGGCGCGCCAACATTCCGTGAGGCGCTGCAATGGGGCGTTGAAATATATCAAGCCCTGAAAGGTATCCTCCACAGCAAAGGCCAGCCCACAACCGTTGGCGATGAAGGCGGTTTCGCGCCAAGCCTCGGCTCAAATCAGGCCGCGCTCGATGTGATTATGGAAGCCATCATCAAGGCCGGTTATCAGCCCGGTTCGCAAATCCGCATCGCATTAGACCCCGCTGTTTCCGAGCTTTACCGTGATGGCGCGTATCATCTCGATATTGAGGGGAAAGTGCTCAGCGGAGCCGAAATGGTGTCGTTCTGGGAAAATTGGGTCACCCAATACCCGATCATCTCGATTGAAGATGGGCTGGCAGAAAACGACTGGGAAAATTGGTCGGCGCTGGTCTCCACCATCGGAAACCGCGTACAAATTGTCGGTGACGACCTATTAGTGACCAATGTTGAGAAAGTCAAGCGGGCGCTGCGCGAAAAAGCCGCCAATGCCCTGCTGTTCAAACTCAACCAGATCGGCTCATTAACCGAAGCCTTAGCCGCGGCGCAGCTTAGCCAGCGCCATAATATGACCGTGATCGCAAGCCACCGCAGCGGCGAATCTGAAGATACAACCGTCGCTGATGTTGCCGTAGCCATGAACGCCGGACAAATCAAAACTGGCGCGCCTACCCGTACCGACCGCGTCGCCAAATACAACCAACTGCTGCGCATTGAAGAGGAACTGGGCAGCGCCGCGCGTTATGCGGGGCTTTCCGCATTCTCGAACCTTGGCCTTGACCTGTAACCAACTCTAAGAGGCAGAAATTGATCGGATATAACGCCAAGCGAACCAAGATCGTCGCTACATTGGGGCCAACCTCGCGGGATGAATCTACGATTCGCCAGATGATTCGCGCCGGCATGGATGTTGCGCGCATCAATTTTTCGCACGGCAAACAGTCAGAACACGGCGAAACTATCACCAACGTTCGCCGCATCGCCGCCGAAGAAAATGCCGTTGTCGCTGTCATGTGCGATATTCAAGGCCCCAAAATTCGCATCGGGAAAATTGCCAGCGGAGTTATTACGCTTGCCATTGGCGATAAAGTCACCTTGACGCTGGATGAGGCCAACGGGGAAAACAACATTATCACCCTGCCGCATCCTGAATTTATGCGCGACATTAAAGTAGGAACGCGCCTGCTGCTCGATGACGGCAAGTTGGAGTTTGAAGTTAAATCCACGCTCCCCCGCACACTCATCTGTGAAGTCACTGTAGGCGGGCCGATCAGTTCCAATAAAGGCATATCCGCGCCAAACGCCAAGCTAACACTTTCCGCCATCACCGAAAAAGATCGCAGCGATATTGAATACGCGCTGTCGCAAAACACCGATTATCTGGCAATGTCGTTCGTTCGTTCCCCTAACGACCTTCAAGAGATGCGCTGGTTGATCCGCCACACCGGCGGCGCAGCGGCCATTATCGCCAAAATCGAAATGCACGAGGCGCTTGAAAATATTCAGGCGATCATTGATGCCTCTGATGGCATTATGGTCGCCCGCGGCGATCTAGGCGTAGAAATTTCCGTTGAGGAAGTGCCATTCCATCAGAAGAAAATCATCCGGTTGTGTAATGAGGCTGGTAAGCCCGTTATCACTGCCACCCAGATGCTAAATTCTATGGAACACGCGCCGCGCCCCACCCGCGCCGAAGCCTCAGATGTCTACAACGCCATTCTTGACGGCACCGATGCAGTGATGCTCAGCAATGAAACTGCCGCGGGCGATTATCCCGTTCGCGCTGTCGAAACCATGGTCAACATCGCTACGATTGCCGAACGCAATCTACCACCCCCTAGAGAGTTCGGATCCGCCAAACCCCGCCTGCCTGAAAACCCCGAAAACCGCGAGGCTTTCTCTGACGTAATGGCACAAGCCACCTGGAAAGTTGCCGATGCTCTCAACTGTAAAGCGATCATCACCGCAACTATCAGCGGCTACACAACCCGCCAGGTTGCGCGCGTGCGCCCCAAAACCCCAATCATCTGCGTAACTCCAAGCCAGACCACCTATACGCGAACTGCTTTGCTATGGGGATCGTTTCCGCTGTTAGTCGCTGAAACCTTCAATTCAGTAGATGAAATGGTGCGAATTGTGGTTAACGCCAGCTATAAAGCCAAATTGGTGGATATCGGCGATAGAATCGTGATCATCGCCGGCATCCCCTTCGGTGCTGGCGGGCAAACAAATTTCATGAAGCTGCATATCGTTGGCGAGTCGGGTGAATTGGAAATCCAAGGCGCAGAAAAAGTCTAAATTCCGGCTTGAAGCACTCGCTAACACCTCATTTAGCCCGAAACGCCCGTTATAACGGGCGTTTTCATTTCCTGTTCAACGCGCTGTAGGGGGCTAGAGACGAAGCTTGTTTTGTTCAGTTGGGGATCGGCGTTAACCATCTTCGCCTTCAACAAATTCCAGCCGTTCCTCGCGCCGCCTTGTTGATCGAGAGCGCGCCTCATAATCCGGCGTAGTCACAGGCTGCTGTTGTGCGGCAGGCCGGGCATGGCCGCTAGCTGCTTGGCGATCTCCGCTGTAAACCTGCGCCGGCGTCGTGCAGTGTGGGCAAATATCCCACGCAAGATCCAGCATCTTCCCACAGCGGGTACAGGCTTTCTTCAGGCGGGTGTGGCAGTAGGGGCATGCTTGCCAATCATCCTGAACGCGCTGCCGGCAGCCGGGGCATACCGGCTTTTCTTCGATCTCTTGTAGCAGCGCCTCTTCTTCAAGCGATCGTTCGTAGGCTTCAGCCAAAGTCTCTTTCGGGCGCAAAAACAGATACAGCAAAAATCCCGGCAGCGTCAGCAAAGCCACAATGACGGTGGCTAATATTTGCGCGAAAGTATCACGGGAGCGCGCACGCATATCGCGAAACGTCCAGACCACCATTCCCACCAAGAAAGCCGCAGCAATCAAGCCACCATACACCAATCCAGCGGTGAAAAGCGTGTTCAGCTGTTCGTTATTCATCTACTTCCCCGGTGCCGTCCTGTGATAGGCCGACTAATTAAATGGCAGTTGCAGTATAGCAAAGCATTTCGCAGACGCACAAAATCACTCGGTGGATGCTAACGCCGGCGGCGTGGGATCAACTTCGCCAGCGAACAGGGCAATATCATCCACAAACACGTCATACTCATGCCCCGATGCGTAGAAGCGAATATTCAAAATTGAAGTCGGATGTAAGTTTGGCGGCAAAAGCGAGAACAGATTATCACTCTGATAGATAAACCACGCGCCCGGATTAACCCCCTCATGCTCCGTCGAACAGGTATCGCAGCGCGCCGGGTAATTATAAGCAGCATCCTGCTTTGCGTAGAACCCGTGATACCAGATTGAAGCCGGTTGCCCATTCACTGGAATATAATCTACGCGCAGCATCAACGGGCATTCGCTGCCAAGCTGGCCGCACAGGCTCAACGATTGGTTATCAATTCGGAAAACTGCCCGCAAAATCAACGAGCTGTAATTTGTCACGTTGATCCCGCCCGCGCCAAACGTCAAAGCGCATCCTGTTTCACCGTGCGATTGCGCACCGCCGCCGCGAACAAAGCGGACTGTACTACGCCCCAATTCTTCACTAAAAACAAACGCGCCGGTTGTCTGCGGGTCATCAGCCGTATTGAAGCAGCCTAGCGCAGGTGAGCTTTCGGCTTCTAAAGTTCCTTCCGCAGCCATCGCAAAGAGATCATCACCATTCGGGTTGGCAAGGTTTAGGAGTCCGGGAAGCAGCAGAAATTGATCATTAGCCGGGTAATACAAACCCCGCTGCCCTACCCCAACGGTCTGTGATTCGCCGGACTGCGCAGAAACAATATCTGCCCGCCCACCCTGATTCAGAACGCGAATTTGCTGCGGCGTCACCTGTACTGAAAACTGCCCCGTATCTTGCAGAAAAACCGCTGTGCCATCGTCAGCAGTCAGGCGAATATTGAGTTCGCGCTCAGATCCCGGAATGAATACATCAACCGTTCCCGAAACATGCTCTAGCACAATTTCGTTCCCCCGCGAACTCCATTCAAAACGAGGGCGCGTCATCTGATTAATATCAAGCGATGTATTCCCAAATAAGGTGACGCTGGCAAGCAGTATTTCGGGTTGCAGCGGATCGCTAAAAGACAGCGTTGCCTGTGACAGTCCATCCGTTGAAACGACTGAATTGTTGGTGATAGATCGCTGGCTTCTCACAAAAGTTTCATTGAGGTCAGTTGTCGTCAGCCCCGCAGTACCCCGGCCAACAGCAACAACCGCGTTAATCGGAATTGTCGAGTCAAACAAAAAATAATTCAGCCCTAGCGCCGAAGCCAAACACATGACGCAGAACACGGCAAACGCAACGACCATAACCAGCCATGCAAGTTTCGCTTGTACGCTTTCTTGACGAATTGGCAGAGTTGGTCTAGCTGTTGTGGTCAAGTGAAAACCTCATCATCGAAATGATCATGGAAAATTATAGCATACGGCGCAGAAGTGGAGAAAAGCGCGAAGGCAAATTTACTTCACCTCACTGTACTGTGTTTCGCTTCCCCTCTTTGTGTATAGGAAATTAATGGGTGCGGTTGCTTACGCCCTCACCTTTCCCCTGCTGTCTTCCGCGTGGCCTCCCTTCTAACCTATCCGTAGGGACAACGCATGCGTTATCCGTTTTGGGGATATTTCTTGAACATAACCGAATTTCCCGCCCTCAAACCCGTCCGTAGGGGCATCATGTATGATGCCCCATCTTTCCCCCCTCTCCACAATGGGGGGCCGGGGGGTCAGGTTGTGCACGGAGAGGGAAATGAGGGGTGAGGTTATCATCAGGCAATATCCTCAAAAGTCCCTAATTCTGGGGAAGTGTCAACTCGACGCGATAAGCCCCGTTTTGTATAATCACCCCCACATGGATTCAAGGTAGAACCGGAGCAGCTTGATGTCTGGTCACAGTAAATGGGCAACAATTAAGCGTAAAAAAGGCGCTGAAGATGCGAAGCGCGGCAAAATCTTCACCCGTCTAGCCAAAGAAGTCACACAGGCAGCCAAAGAAGGCGGCGGGGATGAAAACGCTAACCCAAAGCTTAAGTTGGCTATTGCCAAAGCAAAAGCCGAAAATATGCCGAAAGAGAACATTGAACGCGCTGTGCTACGCGGCACCGGTAAACTTGAAGGCATCGAGCTAGAAGAGAAAGTGTACGAAGGCTATGGTGCCGAAGGCGTAGCCTTTCTCATTGACACGCTCACCGACAATTCCAACCGCACGCTGGCAGAAATAAAGCGGGTTTTCAACCGCGCAGGCGCGAGTCTGGCAACTGTCGGTTCAGTCATGTGGCAGTTTGAGCAAATCGGTTACATCACCCTCGTTGGCGAAAACCTTGATTTTGATGAGGTCTTTATGGTTGCCGCCGAAGCCGGCGCTAACGATGTCGTCAACGAAGAAGGCATTATTTCCGTCTACACGCCGCGTGAACTACTAAGCGCGGTAGAAGTGGCGCTGCATAACGCCAACTATGAGATTGATGAAGCCGAGCTGCGTTGGGATGCAAAAAACACCGCCGATGTGCCGCTGGATAAGGCTGTGCAAAATATGAAGCTGATGAGCGATCTCGAAGAACTGGATGATGTGCAGGGTGTCGCCTCTAACCTGAACATCACCGATGAAGTGATCGCGGCTTACGAAACAGCCTAATGCTCACACTTGGCATTGATCCCGGCACGGCGACAGTAGGCTACGGTATAGTGCGCGATCATCATGATGGCACGCTTGAGGCTGTCGAGTATGGCGTCATCACCACCTCGCCAGCCTTCCCGATGCACGAACGCTTGGTGATCATTTACGATACGCTCGCTCAAATTATCGAGCTGTTCAAGCCGGATCAGGCGGCCATCGAAGAAATGTTCTTCGGCAAAAACGTGACCACCGCCATTACCGTGGCGCAGGGGCGCGGGGCTATCTTGCTGGCGCTTTCAAAAGCGAAGTTGCCCATTCACGAATACAAGCCTAATTTCATCAAGCAGTCCATCTCTGGCTACGGCAACGCCAAGAAACCGCAAATGCAAGAGATGGTACGAATGCTGCTTAATCTCGAAACTATTCCGCGTCCAGATGATGCCGCCGATGCGCTGGCAGTCGCCATCACCGATCTGCACAATTCGCAATACGCCTCGCTTTTAGATTAGCGAGAGGACTACACATGATCGCCAGTCTTGAAGGTATCCTTGCCGCAGCCCACGCCGACCATGTGATTGTGGCTGTCAATGGCATTGGCTATAAGGTATTTGTCCCCTCAAACTCGCTCAACGAATCTATCGGCAGCGCCGTTTTTATCCACACCATCATGATCGTGCGCGAAGACGCAATCACCCTGTTTGGCTTCGCTACCGAACAAGAGCGTGAAGCCTTTGAACTGCTGATCACCGTCTCCGGCGTTGGCCCGCGAATTGCGCTGGCGGTACTCAGTTCCCTAAGCCTAGAACGGCTGTATACTGCCATTTCCAGCGGCTCTACCGATGCCTTCGGGCGCATCCCCGGCGTCGGCAAAAAGACCGCCGAAAAGATCATCTTCGAGCTAAAAGACAAGCTCAAAGGCGCTGATGGCCTCATTCCCGCGGCAGGCTATACCGATGTCAGCAAAGATGTGCTGGAAGCGCTGATCGGCTTCGGATATTCAGCCTCCGAAGCGCAGGCGGCGCTGCGCTCAATTCCAGCAGATGTACCCGACGAGTTTGAGGAGCGCGTGCGCCGCGCCTTACAATATTTCGTTTAGAAAAGAGGCTTTATGGAACCGCAGTCGCTGCTCGGCCAGCGCGTTGATGTGCTGGATAAGGGATGGGTTGAGCTGGTAGATATCATGCCCCATCCGGCAACCGGCGTCTCTGGCGATAGAGCCATCGTCAACGCCGCGCGCGTCAGTTTTATGGGCGAAAGTAAGGGCGACGAAGCCGATAAGAAGCTGTTATTCTACCTGCTGCGTAATGCCCATACCTCGCCCTTTGAAATGGTCGAGTTCAAATTTCGCGTCCGCGCCCCCCTGATTACCTGGTGGCAGTGGGTGCGGCATCGCACCTTCCATTTCCAGTCGGCCAATGCCCAATCTGGCCGCTATACCCCCTTTGAAGAAGATGATTTTTATGTGCCATCAGTGTGGCGCAAGCAGGCCAAAAGCAATAAACAGGCCAGCGAAGGCGAAATTGAAGACGATCTAAACGAAGCTTTCCTACAACAGCTTACCGCCCACTATGAGCAAAGCCATAAGCTCTATTCCGAAGCGCTGGCAAGCGGCGTCTCTAAAGAAATGGCGCGGCTCTTTCTGCCCGGCTTCAGCGTTTACTACACATGGGTAATTAAAGTTGACGCCCATAACCTGATGGGCTGGCTCAAGCTGCGCCTCGCCTCAGACGCGCAGTATGAAATCCGCGTTTACGCTGAAGCTATTTACGAGCATTTCTTCAAGCCCGCCCTGCCCTGGACGGCTGAAGCATTCGACAGCTACATCTTGCATCCACACGGCGCTTAATCACAAATAAGGGCGCCGTAGAGCATACAGCGCCCTTATCTTCAGGTCTGCTAGGCTCGCTAACCACCAGCGTTCAGCGCCACAGTCACTAAGCCCGAAATAATTTGCGCCAGTACCGCCAGCACAATAATCATCCCCGCAATAAAGTAAATGAGTACCGCCGTCCGCGCCTGCGGCATCGTCCCCGCAAAGCCAACCACCAGCCACCAGCCAGCAGCGAACATCAACAGCGCCGCCCCCGCCGTGATCAGCGACGGAATTTGACGCTGAAAATCCGTGATGATCGTTGATTCCCACGGGAAGAAGTAAGTCAGGTAAATGCCATCAACAAGCGGCTGCAAAAGCAGCGCCGTCGCCAGCGTAAACAGAGATACCAGTATAATTCTGGCAAGCCGCGGCAAATGAATGATCCGGTTCACCGCCCGTTGAACAGCGCCGGATTCCGTGGGGGTTGTATGCTGCTTCACCCGTCAGTTTCTCCGGCAGACTCCGGCTCAAAGCGGTTGATCAGAAACTCAGAGCTGCGAATGAAGTATTCACGCATTTTCGTGCGCGCAGGTTCCTCTATACCTACAATATCAATGGAATCCAGCATGTTTCCTAACCATGCTTCTTGCACGCGCCGGTCAATCCCAAAAGGCATGTGCCGCGCCCGCAGTCGTGGATGCCCGCGCTCCGCATTATAGATTGCCGGGCCGCCAAAATACTGGCTCAAAAAGAGGAACTGCCACTCTTTGCCCGGTTCTAGATCATCAGGGAACCCCGGCCTCAGCACCGGGTCTTGCTCCACACGCGCATAAAACTCATCCACAAGGCGGCGTATCGTCGCTTCGCCGCCAATCTGTTCGTAGATAGATTCTTCGTGATTGCTCATGAGACTCTCAATAGGCTAAACTCTGACTGGACAACCCCCATCCACAGAGTACAATGACTGCCCAATTATACCGTTAAACACGGCGAACATCATCACGTCAAGGAGCGTACAATGGGTTCTTTTCGTCGCGCGATGAAGGTATTTCCTATCTTCATCGTCCTCAGCCTTGCATCGCTTGGCGTATCTCCCCTGCGCGCTCAGGATGAGGCCAGCGTTACCGCGGCAGGCTCCGGGGTAGTTGCGCCCCTCGCGCAGGCATTCTCAGATACCAGCGGCATTCCCTTAAACCTCGATATCACCGGCACCAATCGGGGGTTACAAGCCCTGTGCAGCGGCGAAGTGAACCTCGCCGTCTCCACGCGCGCGCTGTCAGTCGCGGAAGAATCCGCCTGCGCCGCGCAGGGTGTAGACTTTTATGAATTACTTCCCGGCTTCAACGGTCTGGCGCTGATTAGCAGCCAAAACGCTGCTTTTGCCCAATGTCTCACCTCAGCACAGCTAAATACGCTGTTCGCCCCCACCGCCGCTAACCAGATTCTCGATTGGTCGCAGATTAACTCAGAGAACGCCGCAGATGCGCTCGAAGTCATCCTGCCAGCAGTAGACAGCGCCAATTACGCCCTGCTCGACTCGTTGGTTGAAGGGGACGGCCTGCGCAGTGATGCCGCAACCGTTTCCAGCGATGCAGATGCAATCGCCGCGGTTGAATCCAGCCCGAATGCGGTTGCCGTCATCAATTTTGAAAATATCACCGATGCCGTTCGCGCGTTGCAGCTCAGCGCAACAGCCATTGGCTGCGTTTCACCCTCAGCAGAAAGCTTCGCCAATCGCACCTATCCCGCCGCAGAGCCGTTGTTTTTCTACGCCAACGCGGCACAGGCAGCATCCGAACCACTGCAAGCCTATCTGGCGGCAGTCGTGAACGAAGATGCGGCCAACATTGTCACTGAAGCGGGTTTCACCCCTGCAACCGACGCCATTTTTGAAGCCGGGCGCGCACTGCTGGCCGAAAACAACACTGGCCGCGAATTCAGCCGTTATGTCAGCGAGTTTCAGATTTCAGAAAGCGTCGCTGGAACCGTCAATATCGGCGGCGCCGCCGCTGGCTCCGAATTTATTCGTCAGGCGGGTACTGCCTTCACCAGTCTGTATCCCGGCGTAACGGTCAATGCATCGCTGCTCGGTACAGTAGATGGTGCGCGCCGCCTCTGCAACGGCGAAATTGATATAGCCCTTTTCTCCGTGCCGCTCACAGATGAACAGCTTGCCAACTGCGAAGCCGTGAATGTTGTCCCGATC
>DAOTUZ010000094.1:0-31223 GCA_034437295.1 Anaerolineae bacterium
CCACGTATAGAGATGCAGGCAGCCCTTAAACAGGCAATGATAAACAAAGAAACGATGCGCCGTGACGTGCTGCGCATGACCATTAGCGCGTTTAAGCAGGTCGAAATTGATGAGCGGCGTGAACTTTCCGCTGATGATGCGATGGTGATCCTACAGCGTGAAGTGAAAAAACGTCGTGAAAGTGTGGATGAGGCAATTAAGGCTGGCCGCCCCGATATTGCCAGTGATGAAGCGGCAGAAGTTGCCGTGCTGGAAGCATTCTTGCCTGAGCAAATGAGCCGTGAAGAAATTGCCGCTCTAGTGCAGGCCGCAATTGCTGAAACTGGAGCGCAGTCGGCAAAAGAGATGGGCAAGGTGATGGGCGTGCTGATGCCAAAAGTGAAGGGGAAGGCTGACGGGAAATTGGTCAATGACGTTGTGCGATCATTGCTTTCATAAAGATGATGATATAGGCGCATTTGGATGACTGAACGTAGTTCATCACGCGCGGCGCGGCCGGGCTTTTGGCCGAGATTCCGGGATGCTGAACAACGACATGCGGCGGCGCTCATTGCATCTGCCGTCATCTTTATCGTTGTGCTTACACTCGCGCTCACGCTAAGCAGTTTCGCATATGTGGGCAGCGAGCGGCTGCGCGTTGGCGATATTGCATCCCGCGATATTCTGTCGCCTGCTGCCGAATCATACACGAGCGATATCCTTACTGAATCGCGGCGGCAGTTGGCCGGGGATTCAGTAAGCAGTATTTATTTCCCGCCCAATCCTGATATCGCTCGCACACAAAACGCGCTTTTGCAGGAAGTGATTTCTGAAATCACCGAAATTCGGGCTGACGAGTCACTATCTGACGACGAGAAACTGGCAGAACTAAGTATTGTTGGCACCATTGAATTAAGTTCTGAAGAAGCCGGCATTATTCTGGATATGGAGGATTCTGTCTGGTTGGCGGTTTCTGCTGAAGCCAGCAACGTACTTGAGCGGGTCATGCGTGAGTCTATACGTGAAGGGGATTTAGTCTCCGTTCGTGATGGGTTAGCGATGCAAGTCTCGGTGCGCTTTAACGCCACCAATGCCGCAGTTGTTACCGGGTTGGTACAAGATTTAGTGCGCCCGAACCGGCTTTTGAATCAGGCTGCAACTGATGAAGCCCGGCAGAACGCCATTGATGCGATACAGCCGGAAGTTCGCAGCTTTGAACAGGGGCAGGTGGTTGTAGAGGCCGGAAAACGTATCACCGAACTGGACATTGAGGCATTAAATGCGCTTGGCTTGATGGTATCACAAGATATGCGCCTTCAGCTTGCCGCTCGCGGCCTTTTGGCGGCGCTGCTGGTTACTGCCACAATCAGCCTATATATCACGCGAAGGCAGCCAGATTTATTGACTCGATTCCGGTTGTTATGGCTGCTAGAGGGGATTTTTCTGGTTGTCGTCGTCAGCTTCGCTATTTTCAGCGGCGATGATATTCCTCAATATCTTTTCCCATATGCTGCGTTAGGATTATTGTTCGTCGGCCTGATTGGTACTGAATTTGCCGTTTTTGCGGCTGTATTACTTGCTTTGTTAGCCGGGATCATGGCAAACAATGCATCGGAAATTACCGCGATGGCTGGCTTTGGCGGGATCGTTGGCGTACTTTCACTGCAAGGCACAGATCGCTTAAATCGCTATTTCTTTGTCGGGCTGGTGCTAGCCTGTGTCAATGTGGTGGTGGTCGTTATTTTTAGCCTTGGGCTGAATGTACTTGATGCCGGTGTCTTTGCGCGATTGATCAGCTATGGGCTGCTGAACGGGGTTTTGGCGGCCATGGCGGCGCTGGTCGGGCTGTATTTGATTACGCTGATCTTCAATATGCCCACAAGCATCAAATTGGTGGAGCTTAGCCAGCCAAGCACGCCATTGTTACAGCGGTTGCTGCGAGAAGCGCCCGGCACTTATCAGCATTCATTGCAGGTGGCAAATTTAGCGGAGCAGGCTGCAAATGCAATTGGCGCAAATGCCGAGCTGGTACGTGTAGCGGCGCTATACCATGATATCGGTAAAATTCTGAACCCGGCATTTTTCGTTGAAAATCAGGTGGATGGTAGTAACCCGCATGATTTACTGAACGATCCATTCCGCAGCGCGGCCATCATCATTAGCCATGTTTCCGATGGTGACAGGCTGGCGCGGCAGTATCGCTTACCGGCGCGCATTCGGGATTTCATCTGGGAACATCATGGCATGACAAGGGTCAGCTATTTCCTGAGCAAGGCACTCGCGGAAGCTGAAAATCCTGATCAAGTTGATGTTGATCTCTTCACTTATCCCGGCCCCAAGCCACAAACACGCGAGACCGCGCTGATAATGCTGGCAGATAGCAGTGAGAGCATCGTTCGCGCCCGTAAACCGGCAAATAAACAGGAAATCTCGACCATCATTCGCGAGATTGTCGAAAGCCGGATTGCCGATGGTCAGCTAAACGAATCGACGCTGACTCTCAAAGATATTGAGCAGATTAGGACGGTTTTTGTAGAAATGTTGCAAGGTGTTTTTCATCCGCGCATTAATTATCCCGGTGCGCTGCCGCGGCTTAATACCGGAGAGATTCCGCGTGTTTTGACGGCGAACGATAGCCGCCCTGACGCTGAGATTGTAGGCGATACGGTGTCACCGGTGACAAATGCTGTGTCCGACGCGAACGGTACCGCTATCGCTAGCGATGATGATGCGCCGCTGGCAGATGTTCCACCCTTGCGACGTCCCCGATCTAACGCTGCTGATACCAATGAGATGCTGGCGGCAAAGCAGCCGGAAGGAGAACGTGATGATGTTTCCGGTTGAAGTTGAGATTCAAAACGAAGCTGGCTACGAAATTGATGCGCAGAGATTGGAGCATGCTGTTCAAGTGACGGCTCAGTTGCAGGAAGTGAACGAACTTAGCGAACTCACGATTGTGATCACGGACGATGAATCTGTCGCTGCCTTAAACTGGCGCTTTCGCGGCGTTGATTCGCCAACGGATGTGCTTTCGTTTCCCGGTGGTGATGATGGCAGTATGTTCGCGTTTGAAGATGAACCGCGCTATCTAGGTGATCTCGTGATCGCATTCCCTTATGCGTCGGCGCAGGCGGCGCGTGAAGGCCATGATTTGAATGATAGTCTGTCGCTGCTGGTTGTTCATGGTGTGCTGCACTTGCTTGGCTATGATCATGACAGTTCTGAATCGCGCGCGGAGATGTGGCACGGGCAGGAACAAGCCTTAAACGCCCTGAATATCTCACTAGCAATTGTCCCCGCATTAGAGAATAGCGATCATGGCTAGGCCGAATAAGTGGCTGAACAGTCTTACCGGAACAATGCAAATTGATCCAGATGAATACAGCCCGAATACCAGCCCTAATCGCGTCGCCAGCCTTGGCTATGCTATTGCAGGTTGGCTCTACATGCTGCGCCGTCAGAAGAACACCCGCATACAGGCCGTTGTCACTGTTCTGGTGTTAGGTCTGGCGTTGTGGCTCCAAATTGACTTCTTGAGCATGGCGATACTTGTTCTTGCGATAACCATGGTATGGATGGCCGAATTTATCAATGCAGCAGTTGAAGCGGCGATTAATCTCGGTACAACTGAGCACCACCCAATGGCGCAGGTTGGAAAGGATGTGGCTTCGGCGGCGGTGCTGCTGGGCGCAGTGGCGTCAATTTTGATAGGCTTCTTGGTGCTGCTGCCGCCGCTGCTAGGTAAGCTCGGTTGGTCAGGGTGAAGCGTTGGTGACGTGATCGGCGTAGCTTAAATGCGATGGCCGAAATTAGCGAAAATGTGCGGTTGCGTTTTTGAATAGGGTGGTATTTGCCGGCGTCGTGGCAATAATTATGTTTGACCATCTAAAAATGATTGGTGAATTGGAAGCTTAACGCACAATGACTTTTAATCCCTATCCCCCTGAAGATGAATTTGACGATTCTGGAATTGAATCGGGCGATGGCGATGAGGCATTTGCGCACCCGCCAACCGAAGTTTCGCAAAATTCAGACTTGTTTGCGAAGAAAGCAAACGATAGCTATTGGACGGATGATCTGACTTCGCCGCGCCTGCCCGACCCATTTGATGAAGATTTAATAGGCAGCATGCGCCCTTCCACGACTTCTACAAACATAGAAAGCGGGCAGTCGCCTTCACCGCAGACAATGAGCCGCGCGCGTGAGCGGCAGTTGCGCCGTAAACAGCAGCCAATGGCACAGAGGCAAGGCGCACGGCCAACAACTCAGATCAAGCCTTCTGATCGTTTCAAAATGCCTCAAATTAAATTGCCACATATCAACCGGACGGTATGGGCCATAATCGGCGGGATTGTGCTGGTGCTGGTGGTGGTGATACTGCTGGGTCGGTTGAGCGATAATCCAACCCGCCGCTTTCCTAACGCGATCTGGATCGGCACTGAATGGACGTATGAACAGCCCGATGAGACCGCCGTTAAAGGGCTGGCAGAACGGCTCAAAAATCACGAGATTGGCACATTATATGCGTGGGTAAGCTGGTTGCAAGCGGATAATACATGGCGTGGCGCTGATAATTTTGAAGATGTTCAGAATTTCGTGACGCAGTTCCGATTAGAATATCCCGAAGCCGAACTTCATGGTTGGGTTAGCCTTCCTGTAGAGGGTTCCGGTATTGAATACCGGTTAGATGATCCTGCTGTACGCCAGCAGGTGGTTGATATGAGCTTGCGGGTGGTGAATGAGTTTGGCTTTGACGGTGTATTTTTGAATATCGAGCCGGTATGGGATGGGGATCAGAATTTTCTGGCACTTTTGCGTGAGGTTCGGATGGCGCTCGGCTCTGATGTTCCAATCAGCGTGGCAATCCCGCCGGACTGGAGTCCGATAGCTGCGGATATTCCTGTGCCGCCCTTGATCGTCCCAGGTACTGAGTGGAGCAGCGAGTATAAGAAAAGCGTCGCGCTGCTGGTTGATCAAATGGTGGTGATGGCTTACCTAAGTGGGTTGAGCGCGCCATCCGATTACGAACAATGGGTCGCCTATCAGGTTGAGACTTATGCGGATGCGGTGAGCGAATTAGGCGAAGGCACGACCGTGATCATCGGTATTCCAACATTTGATGCCGAACCACCGGGACATGATCCTTACGTCGAAAACGTGGTTAGCGCTGTTCAAGGTATCCGTCAGGGACTTGCGAATGCTGGCATTACCGCCGATTGGGTGCGTGGCGTGGCTCTTTATGGCGAATGGACAACGACAGATGATGAGTGGCAGGCATTTCGGGATGCGTGGGTGAATATCCCGTAGCATCCCGAATTTAACGGGGAGATAGGGGGCGTGCGCCTATGTATGCGCCTTCCCCCCACCAACCCTCCAGTTATCTAGAGATTTCGTCTAGGAAACATATCGCAGTTTGAATGCCAAGATGGAACATTTCCAGCGAGAAATGTTCATTCGGGCCATGCGCGCCATCGGAATTGAGTCCATAGCCCATCATGATCACCGGCAGCTGCAGCTCGCGCTGGAAATCTACGACAATCGGAATGCTGCCGCCTTCGCGCATGAAGACCGGTTCTTTGCCCCAGCCTCTGGTATAGGCGCGTGCCGCCGCCTGCACTTCTGGTAAATCGCTTTCCATCAAAGCCGGACTGCCTGTACTCAGTAATTTTACTTCGCTGCGCAAGGTAGGTGGGGTAATTTGCGCGACGTAATCACGCACTAATTCGTAAATTTTCTGCGGGTTTTGATTGACGACGAGGCGGCAGCTAACTTTTGCCATCGCCTTTGCCGGCAGCACGGTTTTAGAACCTTCGCCCGTCCACCCGCTCAAAATGCCATTCACTTCAAAAGTTGGGCGGGCGCCAAGGCGTTCTCTCAAACTAAAACCTGCTTCGCCCCACGTGGCGGCAATGCCGGTTAGTTCCTTTAGGTCTTGCTCGTTCACATCCGTTTTGGCAAGATTTTCCCGATCTTCCTCGCTCAAATTCACGATCTCATCATAGAAACCGGGTATGCTGATGCTGTTATCCGAGTTATGCATCTTTGAAAGAATTTGCGCTAATCCTAGCGCCGGGTTATGCACGATGCCGCCAAAACCGCCGCTGTGTAGGTCATCTTTCGGCCCATAGACCCAGATTTCCATATAAGTTAGCCCGCGAATGCCGGTGACGATAGCGGGCTGCTCAATTTCCTGAGAGCCAGTATCTGAAATAATGCAGACATCGGCTTTTAACAGTTCTTTGTTTTCGCTCACAAAACCCATCAAATGCTTGGAGCTGATTTCTTCTTCGCCTTCTAGTACAAATTTAACGTTCACGGGTAGGCTGCCCGATGTTTTGAGATACGATTCCAGCGCCTTCAGATGGATGAACATCTGCCCCTTGTCATCCGAAGAACCGCGCGCATAAAGAACGTTATCAATGACCGTTGGCTCGAAGGGTTCGGTATTCCAATTGTCTTCTTTAGCGGCGGGCTGAACATCATAATGTCCGTAAATCAGGACTGTTTTGGCATTATTTCCCGCGTGCAGCCAATCAGCATAAATGATCGGATGCCCCTCTGTCGGGATAACCTGAATATTCTCTGCGCCTGCGTTCTGCAGATCACGGGCAATCCACTCCGCTGCGCGCTTCACATCATTTTTATGCTGAGATTCGGCGCTGACGCTGGGAATACGCGCCAGTTCGATCAACTGCTCATTGAATCGCTGTTTGTGAGTTGCCGCATACTCGCGTGCTGTGTCTACTGAAGACATTCTCTCCCTTTCAATTGTTTGCCTAAGCGTGGCTGAATGTATCTGCTGCTGTACGCCAAACAATGGCCTTGTCTGCTTCATCCGGTGCGAACGGGAAGTAATAGCCTACCCGATCGAGCAAGCCATCATACCGCGTGCGTACTGCCCCTGCTAGCTCATCAATTGGGGCAATAACTGCAAATTCATTCAGCATGTCGTCGCTGATCAATTCGCCCATCTCAAACCAGCGTCCTTCGCGTGACATCAGATTGAGTTGTTCATGTAAATCCTGCCAACCGTGCATTTGCATGACCGTGCTATAGCTGGGCGTACTGGCATAAAATGCGATTTGTGAACGCACCATCATCGAATTGTTCTGAATTTCCGCCTTGTTTTTCCCGGTGACCACAAAGGCCGCACAGGTCAGGGACACATCGCCCCGTGAGCGATTAGCTCTACCAGCGCCGGTCTCTATATTCGGGATGATCAACTCTTTTAAGTAGCGTACTGTGTGAAATGGATGGACATGAAAGCCCTGACACATTTCGCCCGCCAGCCGGCATAGCGCCTCGTTTACACCGGCAATATAAATTGGCGGATCGGCAGCCGGTATTGGGCCAGGATTGAAGAACGGCGTCATCAGCGTAAAGCGATAATGCTCTCCGGTGTAGCGCAGTGACCCGCCATTTTTGAAGCTTGCCCAGATGGATCTCAACGACTCAATATATTCTTTCAATCGCGGGGCAGGGGCGCTCCACTCGCTGCTAAAACGCTTGGTGATATGCGCTTTAACCTGTGTTCCCAGCCCAAGGATGAATCGCCCATTAGACTGCGCTGCCAGATCCCATGCGATTTGCGCGGTGACCATCGGGCTGCGGGGAAATGCGATAGCAACAGCCGTGCCTAACATGATATGCTGCGTGACGGCGGCCGCATGTGTTAGTGGCAGAAATGGATTATGTGCAGCTTCCGAAGTCCAAAGGCCATCGAAACCATAATCTTCAACAGCTTTGGCGATATTCGCAGCTTTATTCAAGTCGTCCGGGAAAATAGTCACATCAAATTTCATAACAACCTCTTTTAGTGAAGTATTTTGGGAAATTATAACAATACTCAGGGTAGAAGGTAGTTACTTCTGAACTTTTGGTCGTATAGTATTGTAAGAAACAAGGAAATATTGCATCACGAAAGCCTTAAATGCGTACATATCCTCAAAGGATGCTTTTTAGGCTTGGACAAGTCATCATCTCGCTAATCGAGCGTATCTTAGGTGCAGTGGAAGTGTTGTCAGTCATAGCGTATTGTTAGGATTAATTGCTGAAATGTTTCCATTAAATACATCCTCTGGCAACGCTACAGTCACGCGATGGGTGCTTATTGCGATAACAACCGTGGTATTGCTAGTTGCTTTATGGGCAATGCGCGGCATTTTACTGCTGTTTCTGGCGTCGGCAATCCTTGTAGTCATGTTTTCCCTGCCGGTTCGGTTTTTCGTCCGTCACGGTATGAATCGCCGTTTGGCAACTGTCCTGTCCGTATTGTGCTTCTTCGTGGTGATGGTTGCACTGAGCGCGCTCACGCTGCCAGAGTTAATTCGCCAATCTTACGTGCTGGCGACGGTGATTATTCCGCAGGGTGTACAGGCGTTAGTAGATCGCTGGGCGAGTGGGGATATTCAGCAGCAAATTCCCATGTTGCAAAATATTTCGCCAGAAGATATTCAAACGGTGTTGGATGCTTTTGGAACGCAGTTAGTTGGTTCTCTGGGGACGATTGGCTCCTCTGTACTTCCCTTGCTTGGCGGTGTTGCCGATACTGTGTTGAGTGTTCTCATTGTGCTGTTCATGAGTCTGTATTTGCTAGCCGACATGGATGGGCATCAACGGGGCGTGATCAGTTTGTTCCCGATTTCGTATAGAGTGCGCGTGCGTGAAATCATGACCCGCCTTGGCGTAACTTTGCGCGGGTGGTTGAAAGCGACGCTTTTCTCGATGATTTTTGTCGGTTTTGCAACTTGGATCGGCCTCGAACTTATCGGTATCCAACAGGCAGCTGCGTTAGGGGTGTTGGCCGGTCTGTTATCATTTATTCCTAACTTCGGGCCAATTGTGACCCTGATCCCTTCGATTGCAGTAGGCATCGTGCAGGCCCCTGAAAGTATTTTGTGGATCATTGTCATTATTTATGGCGTTTCATTTGTGCAAACCCAAATTCTCCTGCCGGTTCTGGTTGCAGGGAGTATTCGTTTGCCAGCCGTGCTGGTATTGTTAGGGCAAATTATCGCCGGAGCATTCCTTGGCTTTCTAGGGTTGATGCTCGCGGTGCCGATTACAGCAATTCTGATGGTATTAGTGCAAGAGGTATACGTAAAAGATCTGCTTGGCGATAAAAGCGCCGTGCAAGCAATCCCGAAGGACGAGGTGACTGATACTGCTGCGAATGTTGGCGATAGTCAGCTGGCAACAGATAGTGTCTAAAATCTTCTCGCAAAATTCGTTGAATTTCTCCCAAACTTGGTGTTGACACCTTATCTGAGCGATGATAATCTAATGCCACGACGCGCGCTAAGCAGCAGAAGGCGCGCGTTGCTGTCGAAAGGCAGAAAAGCAGCTTAACAACAGAAGAGTGGCGACGGAGAACGCGAGGAACGTGTTTGAAGTTGCGAAGCAAAAGCCAGAAGTACAAAAGAGCCTAACACAGGTTGCGAAACCTGTAAGCAAGTCAATTAAACGGAGAGTTTGATCCTGGCTCAGGATGAACGCTGGCGGCGTGCCTAACACATGCAAGTCGAACGATAGTAGCAATACTATAGTGGCGCACGGGTGAGGAACACGTAGCTAACCTGCCCCGAAGTGCGGGATAACGTTCCGAAAGGAACGCTAATACCGCATAAGCTCACGCGAAGTAGAGGCGAGTGAGAAAAGATTAATCGCTTTGGGAGGGGGCTGCGGCCTATCAGGTAGTTGGTGGGGTAAAAGCCTACCAAGCCGACGACGGGTAGGGGGTCTGAGAGGATGATCCCCCACACTGGGACTGAGACACGGCCCAGACTCCTACGGGAGGCAGCAGTGAGGGATATTGCACAATGGGGGAAACCCTGATGCAGCGACGCCGCGTGGGTGATGAAGGCTTTCGGGTCGTAAAACCCTTTTCTAGGTGACGAGGAAGGACGGTAGCCTAGGAATAAGTCTCGGCTAACTACGTGCCAGCAGCCGCGGTAAAACGTAGGAGGCAAGCGTTATCCGGAGTTACTGGGCGTAAAGCGCGCGCAGGTGGTTGAGTAAGTGGGGCGTGAAATATCTCGGCTAAACCGGGAGGGGACGAACCAGACTATTCGACTGGAGTACAGTAGAGGAACGCGGAATTCGGGGTGTAGCGGTGAAATGTGCAGAGATCCCGAGGAACACCAGAGGTGAAGACGGCGTTCTGGGCTGTAACTGACACTGAGGCGCGAAAGCGTGGGGAGCGAACGGGATTAGAGACCCCGGTAGTCCACGCCGTAAACGATGCTAGCTAGATGTCTGGGCCGCGCAAGCGGAGTGGGCGTCGAAGCCAACGCGATAAGCTAGCCGCCTGGGGAGTACGGTCGCAAGGCTAAAACTCAAAGGAATTGACGGGGGCCCGCACAAGCAGCGGAGCGTGTGGTTTAATTCGAGGCTACACGAAGAACCTTACCTAGGTTTGACATCACGGTAGTAGGGAACCGAAAGGGGACCGACCGCAAGGAGCCGTGACAGGTGCTGCATGGCTGTCGTCAGCTCGTGTCGTGAGATGTTCGGTTAAGTCCGAAAACGAGCGCAACCCCTTGGAGAAGTTACAAGTGTCTGATCCGACTGCCCGCGAGAAGCGGGAGGAAGGTGGGGATGACGTCAAGTCAGCATGGCCTTTATATCTAGGGCTACACACACGCTACAATGGGCACTACAATGGGCAGCGAAAGGGCGACCTGGAGCGAATCCTAAAAAGGTGTTCACAGTTCGGATTGTAGGCTGCAACTCGCCTGCATGAAGCTGGAGTTGCTAGTAACCGCAGGTCAGCCATACTGCGGTGAATACGTTCCCGGGCCTTGTACACACCGCCCGTCACGTCATGGGAGCTGGTCACGCCTGAAGTCGGTGAGCGAACCGCAAGGAAGCAACCGCCGAGGGCAGGGCCGGTGACTGGGACGAAGTCGTAACAAGGTAGCTGTAGCGGAAGCTGCGGCTGGATCACCTCCTTTCTAGACAAAAACTGCGGAACTGTCGAGAGACAGAACTGCGAAAATCGCTGTGCATAACAGCAACCTCAAACTTCTGAACATCCTTTTGCTTCGATATAACAACTTCTACGCCTTCCTTACTTTTCCGTCCCACTCTTCTGTTGTTCAGCCGCGATTAAGGCAGCGCCTTAACAGACGGGTCTGTAGCTCAGTTGGTTAGAGCGCACGCCTGATAAGCGTGAGGTCGGGTGTTCGAGTCGCCCCAGACCCACAGTTGGGGATATAGCTCAGTTGGGAGAGCGGCGCCTTTGCAAGGCGTAGGTCAGGGGTTCGAGTCCCCTTATCTCCACCAGATCGCAGGGTAAATCACCTTGACGATTGAATAGGAGTTGAGCTATACTCCTAAACACAATTTAGCATACGGCGTGAGGTTGACAAGTTGGTGAAATTCATCATATAAACAGTGTTTTGCGGTATTCCACACGGCGTCGCCTTCACGCAGCCCGGATATACCGGGCTGTTTTTGTCTAAACTTACGATGGAATTCGTTCAGCAGGTGGGCATCATTTCCTTGATGATGGTTTCCTGCGGAAGGAACTCCTTCCGGGCACCTTAACAACTGCAAATAGACGACATCAAATAAGCAAACTAACAAAGCCAAAGAAGCGAGAAATCATCGCGCATGTACTTTTGGGGCTGTCGGGATGACAGTTTCAAGCAGCAATGAGGCATGCTTTGGTATAACTCAACCAAGAAATACAAAGAAGAACCAAGCGAACAAGACACACACTGTGTGAGCAAAGCTCAGCTTTCACTGCCTGTTCTCCGTATCACGGGGACAAAGGTAGTAAGGGCGCACGGGGGATGCCTTGGCGTCAAGTGCCGAAGAAGGACGTGGTACACTGCGATAAGCACTGGTCAGTCGTGTGCAGACGTGAACAGCCAGTGATTTCCGAATGGGGAAACCCGGTAGTTGAAGAGACTATCATCGCGCGAGCGAGGGGCACCCGGTGAACTGAAACATCTCAGTAGCCGGAGGAAAAGAAAAGTATTCCGAAAGTAGTGGCGAGCGAAATCGGAGAAGCCCAAACCGGCCATAAGGCCGGGGTTGTAGGACTCCCGCAATCAAACCAAAGACGAACCGAACTGCTTGGGAAAGCAGGCGAAAGAGGGTGATAGCCCCGTAGGTGAAGTTGGAGGGGAGAGGGGAGGATCCTGAGTACCACGGCGCACGCTAACGCTGTGGGAAGCTGGGAGGTCCACCTTCCAAGGCTAAATACACTTGACGACCGATAGCGCAATAGTACGGTGACGGAAAGGTGAAAAGAACCCCGGCGAGGGGAGTGAAACAGAATCTGAAACCGTGCGCTTACAAACGGTCAGAGGGGCTACGTGCCCTGATGGCGTGCCTTTTGGAGCATGAGCCTGCGAGTTGATGGTGGTGGCAAGCCTAAGGGAGAGACACCCGGAGGCGAAGCGAAAGCGAGTGTGAATAGCGCGAGAGTCGCCATTATCAGACACGAAACCAGACGAGCTAACCATGAGCAGGGTGAAAGTCCGGTGACACGGACGGGAGGCCCGAACTCACGTTTGTTACAAAAAACGGGGATGACTTGTGGTTAGGGGTGAAATGCCAAACGAGTTTGGAGATAGCTTGTTCTCTCCGAAATAACTTTAGGGTTAGCGTTGCGCAAGATACTGACGGAGGTAGAGCACTGAATGGGCTAGGGGGCGTTCAGCTTACCGAACCCAATCAAACTCCGAATACCGTATAGTAGCGCGCAGCAGTCGGGCTACGTGAGATGAGTTTCGTGGCCGAGAGGGGAAGAACCCAGACCCCCGACTAAGGTCCTGAAGTACCAGCTAAGTGGGAAACGATGTGGTCGTGTCGAGACAGCCAGGAGGTTGGCTTAGAAGCAGCCACCCTTGAAAGAGTGCGTAACAGCTCACTGGTCGAACGCGACTGCGCGGAAGATGGAACGGGGCTTAAGCTGGTCACCGAAGTCAGGGACTTGTCTTATAGACAAGTGGTAGGAGAGCGTTGCCATTGCGGAGAAGGCAGACCGGCAAGGTCTGTTGGAGCGGTGGGAAGTGAGAATGCAGGCATGAGTAGCGAACACAATGTGAGAACCATTGTCGCCGAAGGTCTAAGGTTTCCGACGGAAGGTCAGTCCACGTCGGGTGAGTCGGGCCTAAGCTGAAGCGGAAACGCATAGGCGATGGACAACCGGTGAAGATTCCGGTACCGGGTGATGGAGCCAACCAGAACGCTTAGGGAAAACGCAGCCTCCGGATGGATGGAGGTGGCAAGAGGTTAATGACCTTGACGCCGTGCCTTCGGGCAAGAAGTGCGTGGCACCTTGAGCCAAGAAAAGCTGGGGAAGCGCTGAAGTCACTCGTCCGTACCCCAAACCGACACAGGTAGATAGGTTGAGAATACTAAGGCGAACGGGAGAACCCTTGTTAAGGAACTAGGCAAAATGGCCCCGTAACTTCGGGAGAAGGGGCGCCACCGCGAGGTGGTCGCAGTGAAATGGCTCTATCGACTGTTTACCAAAAACACAGGTCTGTGCTAACGCGAAAGCGGACGTATACGGGCTGACGCCTGCCCAGTGCCGGAAGGTTAAGAGGAGGGGTGCAAGCTCTGAATTGAAGCCCCGGTGAACGGCGGCCGTAACTATAACGGTCCTAAGGTAGCGAAATTCCTTGTCGGGTAAGTTCCGACCCGCACGAAAGGCGTAACGAGTGGAGCGCTGTCTCAACAAGGGACCCGGCGAAATTGAAGTACGTGTGAAGATGCGCGTTACCCGCAGCTGGACAAAAAGACCCTGTGGAGCTTTACTGTAGCCTGTCATGGCGTTAGGGCTTCGTCTGTGTAGGATAGCTGGGAGGCGGAGAAGCGAGTGCGCTAGCATTCGTGGAGCCAACGGTGAAATACCAGCCTGACGGAGCTTTGACCCTAACTTGAGCAATTGAGGACAGTGGCAGGTGGGCAGTTTGACTGGGGCGGTCGCCTCCTAAAGAGTAACGGAGGCGTTCAAAGGTGGGCTCAGGCTGAATGGAAACCAGCCAAAGAGTGCAAAGGCAGAAGCCCGCTTGACTGCGAGGGGTACATCCCGAGCAGAGACGAAAGTCGGACTTAGTGATCCTACAGCATCCGAGTGGAAGGGCTGTAGCTTACCGGATAAAAGCTACCCCGGGGATAACAGGCTAGTCTGGTCCAAGAGTTCATATCGACGACCAGGTTCGGCACCTCGATGTCGGCTCATCACATCCTGGGGCTGGATAAGGTCCCAAGGGTTGGGCTGTTCGCCCATTAAAGTGGTACGTGAGCTGGGTTCAGACCGTCGTGAGACAGGTCGGTCTCTATCCGCTGTGGGCGTAGGGGGTTTGCGAGGATTTGTCCCTAGTACGAGAGGACCGGGATGAACGGAGCGCTCGTGTGTCGGTTGTCAAGCCATTGGCACAGCCGAGTAGCGATCTCTGGAGCGGAGAACCGCTGAAAGCATCTAAGCGGGAAACCGACCTCAAGATGAGACCCCCCACTGGAAAACCAGGTAAGACCGCTAGTAGACGACTAGTGTGATAGGCGGGAGGTGGAAGCGCAGCAATGTGTGTAGCCAACCCGTACTAACGGTCGAGGCTTTTGCCTTGTGATGCGGGGAAGAGGCAGGAAAAGCGGAGCAAGCACGCAGTGAAAAGTGTCATGAACGCAAGGTTGAGAAAATCACCAGAAGCATGGCTCAAAGCGTCGGCGTGATGATGAAAGCAAAGCGCGGTGTTAGCTTGCAGATGTCGAAAAGTCTATTTGTAGTTCACCTACAACGTGAGATACACGGGGTGAACGAGAGAGAAGAAAGAAGGGGAGTAGAGCGAAGCAGTTTGTTGGTGGCTTGAGCGGTGAGGGTCCACCCGGCTCCATCTCGAACCCGGTCGTTAAGCTCACCAGCGCGGATGGTACTGCATGGGTAACTGTGTGGGAGAGTACGCCGCTGCCAACGATTTTGTTTCCTTCTACTTCCTTTCTCTCTCTCGTTTCCTCCGGTTTCTTAATTGCATTAGCACAATTTAAAATGGATTTTCGCGGCGGTTGGGTATACTTCAACCGCTTTTTTGTTTTATATCGTGAGGAATCCCATGGCCTCCATCCAACCTAATGCAGCGTGGAATGTCGTCTATGTTGCCGGTAGTTTGCCCGAAGCGCATATCATCTCAGGCCGCTTGCAGACAGAGGGCATCCGTTCATGGATTGCTCATGAGCCGGTAGCCTCTGCATACGGCATTACTGGCGGAACTTTAGGGGATGTGCGTGTGCTGGTGCTGCCAGAAGATTATGATCGTGCTAGAGAAATTCTTGATAGCGATCCAGATGATCTGGAGTTTGATCTGCTGGATGAGCCTGAATAGCCAATAGAATTGGCAGGATTTAACAAAACACCACTGCTTTGTTAAACTATCACTGGTGAAGGTTAACCTTTATTTAGCGTAATCTTGATAGATTTCACAATGTTAAGCATTTAACAAGGCAGTGTGAATGATGGCGAAAATCCTGATTATTGAAGATGAGGAAACGTTAGCTCGAACCTTGGCTGAAAAGCTTCGAGCGGATAGTTTCAATGTCGTAACCGCTTTCGATGGTGAAGATGGCCTCGAAAAAATACGCGAAGAGCACCCCGATCTTATCGTTCTCGATATTATGCTCCCAAAGCTGGATGGCCTCAGCCTGTGCCGTATCGTGCGCCGTGATGCATCTACCGCGCATATCCCGATTATCATGTTAACCGCGCGCAGCTCTGAAGTTGACAAGATTGTTGGGTTGGAAAGTGGCGCCGATGATTATGTGGTGAAGCCGTTGGCATTAGGCGAGTTTCTGGCGCGTGTACGTGCGGTTATGCGTCGCGCACCGGGCAGGCCAACCTTGCAAGATGAGATGGCATCGAATGATCTACGCTTGAGTTTGACCGGACGCCGACTTTTTCGGAATGATGCAGAAATCAAGCTTAGCAACAAAGAATTTGATCTGCTCACTGAATTGATGCGGAATAAAAGCGTCGTGTTGTCCCGTGACCTTATCTTGACGAAGGTGTGGGGGTATGACTATTTTGTTGATAAGCGAACGGTTGATGTTCACATTCGCTGGCTGCGAGAGAAAATCGAAGATGATCCGTCTGATCCTAAGCGGATTGTGACGGTTAGAGGCGTCGGCTATCGGTTTGAAGGTTAAGAGGCGACTGTGCAAAATATGTCTTCTGAAAGCGCCTTGTTGAACGAGATTCTAGGACGTGAAAAGAGGCTGTTTGAGCTTCAGCATCTGCTTGATGATCGGGAGCAGGCGGCGCAAGCCTTGCGTGTATCATTAGGCGATCATGAACAGGCGATGCAGCAGCTTCGAGAAAGTATCGCTGTACAAGAAGAATCGCTCAATGCGATCCGCGTACAGTCGGAAACGCCGGTTGAAGATGCCATTTCACCGTCTAAAATGGCGCAAAATAGCACCGCCTATAAGCTTGCTCTGGCGCTTACGCTGGCAAATTCTGCCTATAATCCCCTGTTTGTGCTGGACGTGAACTGTAAAATTATCGCCATTAATAACGCTGCTGAAGAACTCTTTGGCGCGCATCGCCCAATTGGAAGGGCGATCACTGAATTAACCGAGAAACCAGAATTAGAATTTTTGCTCGAAGATGTGCTGACTAATCGAGATGAGCCGCTTGAAGAGCAGATGAGTTTTGGTAAACGTATCTTTCTGGTGCGCGCGCAAGTTATTCAGCGAGATGACTATACTTTTATCGGTTTGGCGATGCAGGATGTGACCGATCTAGTTCGCTTAAATCGCGCCCGCCGGGATATGGTCGCCAATATCAGCCATGAACTGCGTACGCCTATCGCCAATATTCGCTTGATTATCGACAGCCTGTTTCATGAACAGGATAAGCCTAAACGTAAACAAAGCACATCGGCATTACACGCCATTGCCCGTGAAACTGATTCTTTACTGTGGTTGGTGCAGGAATTACTCGATCTTTCGATGATTGAGTCTGGTCAGGCGATCTTGCGAATGCTGGAAACATCGCTGTTTGGGATAGTGAATGAAGCCATTGAGCGAATGGAAGATCAGGCATCCGCGAAAGATGTGACCATCATTTCAACCGTCTCGTCTGAATTACAGATTTTAGCCGATGCGGATCAGGTACGCCGCGTGCTTCTGAACTTGATCCATAATGCGATTAAATGGTCTCCGCAAAACGGAACCATCACGATCACCGCCGATTTACGCCCTGAAGAGGTTGTCGTTAGTGTGCTTGATGATGGTTCAGGCGTGCCTGAAGATCAAACCGAGCGGATTTTTGAGCGCTTTTATCAGGTTGATCAAGCGCGTTCCGGTGGGGAAGGTACAGGATTAGGACTGGCGATTTGTAAGCATATTATTGGCGCGCACGGCGGCACTATTTGGGCGGAAGGCAACCAGAATGGCGGGGGGGGAATCTTCCGATTTACGCTTGCGTTAGCGTAGGGGACGCAAAATCTGCGCCCCCGTTTGCCAATTTCTTGTGTAATTTATTCGCCTATAGCCTGCACAAAATCGTTAGTGAATGCTAGAGACGTGTCAATCGGCGCGCTCATGAAACCCATTGCCATCACTACATTTTGTGTTGCTTCCCATGCTTGTGGGCTAGACATGCCGATTTGATCAGCATCCCATAATGCGATGGTGGCGAGAAGCACCTGAAACTGCATCAATTCTTCGGGCGCAAAGGTACTATTGAGGGACGCCCATAGGTCTGCACGAGCCTGTGTAATTTCTGCGCGGGTCGCTTCAGGATGTTCTTGTAGGTAGATGGCCTGCTCAACAGCGGCAATTTGCAGCGCCTCTTCCAATTCGGCTGAGAGGGGTAGATTATCAATAAAGCGCGCGCTGAGTAGGTACGTTTCTGCTGGATTATTGATCGCATCTCGTAAGCCGAGATCAAATGCGGATACGAATCCTTCTACAAGCTCCGGCTGATCGTTGATCGTCTGCTCGTTGGTCATGATCACGTTGGAAACCATGTCTACATAGTCAGTTACGGGGAAAACGCCGACACTATGAATATCGCCGCAGTTACCCGCGGCTGCACGCTGCGCGATTTGCAGCGGCTCATTGTTGATATAAACTGAGGCTGCTTCAACCCCACCTGTACACATGACATCGGCAGCGTTGAAGCCGATTTCCTGAAGATTAATATCGGATTCGGTCATATTATTTGCATCTAAAATGGCGGTCAGCCCGCTGTAGCTGGCGCCAAAACGCCCCGGAATGCCTACTGCGCGCCCTGCCAGATCGGCCACGGTTTCGATGCCGATTCCTTCGGCGTAAACGATGCCTACCGGGTAATCTTGAAACCATTGATACACAGACACCACAGGAAGTTCACCCGCGCGTGCTGCGATGACTTGTTCGCCGCTGATCAGCCCGAACTGGCGTTGATTTGCGGCGATCAGGTTTACACCTACTGGCTCATCGCCGTGTTCATACGTAAGATCTATGCCTTGCCCGGCAAAATAGCCTTTTTCATAGGCTACATAGACTGGCGCAAATTGGACATTGGGAACAAACGTGAGGAATAAAGTAACTGGTGTATTGCCCTGAGCGTGGACGCCAAGAGCGCTAAATGTGAGTAAGATTAAGCCGAAGATAGCGACTCGCACTTTCAAGATATTCTCCCTAATGATTAAAAACGATAGGTTAACTCAACTATCACGCCAGTGAAGCCAGCGGCTTTCAATGAGTGAAACAATTCCATACATTAGGCGCGCAAGTACAGCCAGCATGATTACGGATACTGCTACCAGCGGTGTATCGTACTGATCGCGGGATAACTTGATCCAGAAGCCTAATCCAGCATTTGCGCTCAAAAATTCACCGACGACTGCGCCAACAACCGCCAGCGTGGCGCTCACTTTAAGCCCGCTGAACAGAATGGGCATCGCCGCTGGAAATTCAAGTTTCCACAGCGTTTGCCAGCGGGAAGCGCTGAGCGAACACATTAGTTCGCGTTGATCAACAGGTACATTCCGTAAGGCAACCAGGGTATTCATGAGCATTGGAAAAAACACGATTAACGCGCAGATGAATACCTTACTGGTGGTGCCGGTACCAAACCAGATGATCAGGATTGGCGCGTAGGCAACAACTGGCGTAGATTGCGCGGCAAGGATGAGAGGGGACAGCAGCGTTTCCAGAGTCTTACTACGCCATAATAGGTAGCCTAGCACGACACCTAGCGGCACACCAATGCCTAAACCGATTAAGATTTCGCCCATTGTGGTGGCTGTGTGAAACCATAGGCGGCCATCTGCCAGCACCTGCAAAAATTTTTCCCAGACATCGCCGGGCCTTGGGATAATGAATGGTGGGTACAGCTCCATCCGGGTGATTAGTTCCCAGACGAGAAGCAGCATAAGCAACCCTACAAGGGGAAGCAAAGATCGTAATCGTAAGTGCGGCGCAAAGCCTATTCTTTGTGAGTGGCTTTTTGCCGATGCTTGCGTACTGTGTTTGAAAATACTGAGCTGCATGAAAAGCCCCGTACACGAACGTCATACAGGGCAGGGAAATGACACAGATTCACCAGATGCGCGCAAGAAACAAAAAACCACCAATGCGCGTAATATCGTCTGGTTGATACTGTGGCTAAATACGCCAACATCATCACGGGCGATTCACCCGATGATGCGGCATACTCTCTTCTTCCATCCAGACTCTACTGTCGGCTCTGGACTTCAACCAGATCCACCGGCGCAGTAACAAAACCTCTTCACTGCGACTCGCCTGAAAGATGCTGCTTAAGTACTTCAGCACCGACTTCACCAGGCGAAACGGGTCGCGGGCTTCCTGTACGATTACAGGTTACCGCCGGTCGGGAATTTCACCCTGCCCCGAAGAAACGCCATATTCAGTTGTTTACAGTTTACACTATTTCTCGCCTAACGGCAACGCGGCGGCCTGCTAAGCATGTTCTGAGCCACAGAGTTACAGAGAAAAAGGTTTGAATTGTCAGGCCGCCAAGCGCGCTGCCATGGGTATTAATGGAGGTGGATGCCCCCGGATGTGGATGCTGCACCTTTGGCGGCTGTATGCTCGTGAGATGGTTTGCAGCGATTTTGAACGGCCAGCGGACATCATTTTAGCGCTGAGAAAGCTGAATATAGGTGGTTTAACTAGAGGGGCTGCCCTCTTTGTCCCCGCGCATGATTCAGATTCGATGGGGGATAAAGCTGGCGCTGGATCAGGCGCTTGATGCTGTTCCTGATGATTGATGTGCGGCGAGTTTAACGATGAGGCAGCGGCCAGCACAGGCTCGGGCATGGGGCTGATGCTGCCGGACAGGGCGATGACCGCGGGGGTTTGATCGCTGCTGACGGTGACGCTGGCATGACAAGCTGACGTATGTTCACTTCGATTAAGCCTAACGGCAGCGTGATCGGCAATGGCAGCATAGGATTCGCCGGTGGCAGACGCGATACCAGGAATTTGGGGCTGACACTTGATGCAGGCAGCCTGAAGCACTTCGATTAAATGGCCGAGCATGGTTGTGGGGACGCTGGAATAGGCCATGTGCTTGCTCCTCAAGAAAAAGACATGTCTAATATTAGCACGGATGTTCTTTTGAAACAGGAACATTTGTTCCTATTTTTGGGAAAAGGGAAGATTAGGATCGTTACGACAGGAAAGGAAGAGGATTGAGGGCGGGACGTGATATGCGAGGGTGCAACCAAAGGGCGCGGTATGCGAAGTTAGGTTAGAGAATTGGCGGTGGTTTCATGCGTGCCGTGAAAGGAAAAGGTCATGCCAAAGGTACTGCCAGCGCCGGGTTTACTGTGTACATAGACATGGCCGCCATGCGCTTCACTGATAGATTTCACCATGGCTAGCCCTAGCCCTGCGCCGGGGATGCCGCCGGTTTGATGGGCGCGGTAGAATCGTTCAAACAGGTGCGACTGTGCTTCCAGCGGAATGCCTTCCCCGCGATCAACGACTTCAATATGCAGTTGTTCATCTTTTGTATAGGCGCGAAGCGTGATCACCCCTTCCTGCGGGGTATGCTTTATGGCATTGTCCAGATAATTTTGAACGGCGCGCATCGCCCATTTGCGATCAAGCATCAGCGGTTGAATAATCTCGTTCGACTCTAGGTGAAGCTGCTGTGATCGGCGTTCAAATTGTGACCGCATGTTGCCAGCAACTTCATAGAGTAATTCACCAACATCCACTTCTGATAGATTGATCTCGTAGCTGGTTTGAATCAGTTCAATACTGACCAGATCGTCAATCAGCCCTTGAATTCGGCTGATGCCGGTTTGCGCGATTTCCATTACCTCTAGCAGCGTCAGGTCTTGCGTCTGGATCAACCGGCGCAGCATTTCAACGGCATTTTGCGCCGCATTAAGCGGATTACGCATATCATGCGCGGCTGCTTTGATGAATGCCGATCTCGCCTGTTCCATTTCGGCTGACAGTGTGACATCCTGTAAAACGATCACCCAACCATCAGTTTCAATCGCGGCCAGCACCTGTTGTTCAACATACACCGGCGACACCAAGACCGAGAGCACACGCCCAGATGGTGTTGAGACGCGAAATGTACGGGTATGTTCTTCAGCGCGATTGCTGATTGCTAGCAGTAGGGCATCGCGCACGCTGTCAATGATCGGGGCTTCACGCAGCGGTACGCCGGTTAATACGGATGCTGGCGTTTCTAACAATACTACGGCGGTATGATTGACCATTTGAATTCGGCCAAACTGGTCAGTGGCGATGATACCGTCGGCGCTGGATTGCAACACCGCGCTTAAACGGTGCTTGTCTTCAATGCTAAATTCATACAGTCGCGCATTATCTAAGGCGACGCCGACGGTATCAGCAATGTTTTTTAGCACGATGATGTGGCTATCATCGAAACTATCAATCCTGCTGCTCATGATACTGAGGATACCAATGACCTTGCCGCGCGCGTGCATCGGCGCCATCGCCATCGAACGAAATTTTTCGTCGTGAAAGCGCATCACCGCGAGTGGCTCGGTTTCCTCAAGCCGGTTGCTCCAGAATACGGTATCAGTAGCGATGACACGCCCGGATATTCCTTTGCCGAGCGGAATACGCATCGGGTTTTCGTTCACAAAATCACGATTCCAGCCCTGTTGGGCGCGCAGAACGACTTCACCCGCATCTTCATCTATGAGGCTGATGCCGCCTGCTTGCGCTCCGGTGACGGTCAAGACGGCAGAGAGCGCCGTTTGCAGCGTTTGGTTCAAGTCAAGCGATTGGCTTACGCTGGCGGCTACTGTGGCAATTGCGGAAAGCTGATCAATACGCCGCTGAACTTCATCACTTAACTGCTGATTTTCGACAAGAAGATTTTTTACTTCCACGTCTCTGGCATTTCCACGCTATATTTCTAAAATTAAGATTACCCTTGATTGACGCTGCAATTCAAGAAGAAGTTCCGCGCAACTAGATAATGGAGACCAAAATGACCTCATGGAATGTTGAGGCTGTGCGTTCACAGTTTCCCGCGCTTAATAAGCCGATCAATGGATTGGCCCCGATTTTCTTCGACGGCCCGGCTGGAACGCAGGTGCCGCGGCGGGTGATTGATGCTGTAAGCGCCTATTTTGAGAACATCAATGCTAATCAGGGGGGGATGTTCCCGACTTCGCAGGCGACTGATGCGATGGTTGACGCCACCCGGCAGAAATTGGCAGCGTTTTTGAATGCGAGCCGCGCAGATGAAATTGTGATTGGGCCAAATACGACCAGTCTCAATTTTGCCCTAAGCAGGGCAATAATCAAGACGTTCAGCCCTGGCGATGAAATTGTGGTCACGCGCATGGATCATGATGCGAACGTTGCCCCCTGGCTGCGGGCGGCGCAGGATTTTGGGCTGAACGTGCGGTGGGCTACGTTTCATGATCAGGATATAACGCTGAATATGGATACGTTGGAAGCTGCATTGAGCGAAAAAACACGCCTAGTCGCCACGGTGCATGCTTCAAATGCTGCTGGAACTATAAATCCGGTTGGGCAGATTGCGGGCATGGCCCATGCGGCGGGGGCGCTGCATGTGGTGGATGCGGTTCAATCGGCGCCGCATGTGTCGCTGGATGTACAGGCTATCGGCTGTGATTTTCTACTGTGTTCGGCGTACAAGTTTTATGGCCCACATGTGGGGGTCATGTGGGGGCGGTATGATTTATTGGCTGAACTGCCTGCCTATAAAGTGCGTCCGTCAGAAGATACGCCGCCGTTTCGATGGGAGACGGGTACGCCAGCATTTGAATTGATCGCGGGAGTTGGGGCGACGATTGATTATCTGGCATCGTTAGGGGAGCAACACGGCACTTATCGAGAGCAACTGGTTTCCGCGTATGCCCGATTTAGCCGTTATGAAACAGAACTGGTTACGCATTTACTGGATGTGCTGGAAACCTTTCCCGATGTTCATATCGCGGGAATTACAGATCGATCCCGATTAGGTGAGCGTGTGCCAACGGTTATTTTCACGCATGATGGGTATTCATCGGCGCAGGTGGCGGAAAAGCTGGCCGGACAGGGTATTTATGTTTGGGATGGCAATTATTATGCCTACGAATTGATGCGGGCGTTGAATAGGCCAGATGGGATGGTGAGGGTAGGCTTAGCCCATTACAACACCCACGCAGAAATTGATCGGCTAGCTGAGGCGCTTACGACTCTCTAGCTAAGGCTGCCGCCAACTGCGCGGCGATCAGCTCAAGCATCAGTAAATCTTGTTGGTGGATAGTGTCGCCACTGGCCTTCGCTGCAAAGAGTGTGCCATAGCGATTGGTCACACCAACGGGGACGACTGCAGCCTCACTAACGTATTCTGAACTGATCAGGGGATGGCCGGGCGTATCTTCAACGCGCAGTAACCTGCTCTGGCCGGTTTTTGCGACCCAACCAACAGCTTGCGTGTCATCGGCCTGCAAGGGAGCAAGCTGTTGGGCTTTGTCTTCGCCATCCTGTGCGATCAGATTGACCTGTATGGGATCACGTAAATTCAACCGATATAGCGCTGCGTAAACATAGCCGAGTTCGAGACAGGCGCTCACTGCTTCGTGGGCTTTTGCGTGTTCGCCTACGGCATTGCGCAATCGTTTATTCAATTCACGAACGGGCGGCATCGCATCTGCGCGAAGGGTTTCCATTTGCCGATTTGCCAGCAGGCGGCGGATACGCCGCAGTAAATCGCCTTCTTTGAAGGGAGTCGTGGTGATATCGTCGGCTGCGCCGGGTAGTGCGAAATCTGCGTCTTCATCCACGATAATGATGGATATCTTCGGATGCTGCTGACGAAAAGAATTAATATATGCAAACGCCCCGTCAAGGGACTGATCAATTATGAGTATCTGCGGATCATTTTCCGCAATTTTGGGGAATGACTGCTCAATACTTGAAATAACTTGCGCGTGAACCCAGTGAGCACCCGAAAATTCTTGTTCATAACGGTGAGCGCGTTCTGCACGGACGATGGCAAACACACGTGTTTTAGACATGATTAGCGGCCATCAGTTGTGCAGCGCCAACTGTAATTAAAATGAGCTGATGCAGCCCGGCGGCGATAGGGGACACTTCGATAAACTCATCCAACCGGTGCGCGTTTCCACCCCGTGTAACCCCAACGGTGATGGCAGGGCACCCGTGGGCGAGCGGTATGTTGGCATCGGTGCTGCCAGCTTCTAACGCCCCGCGCAGGCTTATTTGCGCCAGCGCTGACATTGCGATTTGAATAAGTGGGTGATCGGGTGGAATTTGCCCTGCTGGCCTGTCGCCTACGACCTCCACCGTGAATTTTAGTTCATCCGAGGACATGCGATCAGTTTCATCCCTGACTGCTTTTTCAAGTGCGGCTAATGCTTCGCCGTCTTCTGATCTAAGATCGAGCCACAGGCTGGCTTCGGCAGCAATGGCGTTGATGGTGGTGCCGCCGTCGATCACCCCAATATTGTAGGTTGTTCGCGGGGCAGCGGGCAGTTTGAGCGCGGTAATGCGCGCGCCCAACTGCATTAGCCCGTGAATGGCGCTGGGCTTGCCAAAGTGCAGCCAGCTGTGACCCCCTGCGGCTTTCGCAGTAATATGCAGCCGCCGAACGGCGATGCCTGCGCGATACACATGCCCCAACGCCATACCTTCCAGATTGATCACGGCGCGCACCTGATGACTGAGGCGGGCAAAGGCCATCTTCATGCCGCCAAGATCGCCTAATCCTTCTTCGCCGGTGGTGGCTACAAACCAGATGTCGCAGTTGATAGGCACTTGCCCTGAAGTTAGCACCCTAGCGATAGCCAACAACCCGGCGACGCCAAGGCTGTTATCTCCTAAGCCCGGCCCGTAGAGCAGATCGCCTTCCTGACGGGTTTCTAGTGGGGTATCTGCGGCAAAAACAGTATCCAGATGCGCGGAAATCATCAACGCTCCAAGCGCGCTTTCGATTCCTTTGAACAGGCCATAGACATTGTATTTTTCGTCAATACTGACTTCTTGAAGGCCGAGTTCTTGAAATTGCCCGGAGATATATGCGGCTCTGGCAGCTTCGTCAAAGGTGGGCGCGGGAATTTGCTGGATGGCTAAACCCTGCTCAAGTGACCATCGGGCAAGTTGAGTAAGTTCATGCTGACTTATCGAATAGCGAGACGTTTGAGAACTGTTTTGTGCAGTCACTTCGCGTATGGATCCTGTTTTTTACCCCGAATTTCGCCTAGCTTAACGCAATAAATATAAAAAGTGCAGTGATCGGTCTTTGTGACTGGGATGTAGCAGAGTATAATCTGTTTCTTCATTCGGAAGTGCGCACAAAGAATGTTCGTGTTGATATGGCCCGGCCTAGCATTTTGCTGGTAGAGCGTCATCGCGCAGGGCATCCATCGTTTGCTGATGCGTTAAAGAAGCGTTATGACGTAAGAATGGTACTCAGCGGTAAGCAGGCTGTTACCGCGTTTGCTGTTTCAAAGGCTGACCTGATCGTGATTGATGCGATTTCGATGAACACCCCCGGAGATAGAATTGCCCGGCAGTTAAAACATGAATTGCCGGAAACTCCAGTAATTCATTTGCGGCAGGGCAGTATAGATGGGCCTGCCGATATTGTATTAAGCCCCCCTTTTACGACGCGCAAGCTGAATAATGCGATTGATCGGCTGATTTCGAGATCTGAATCGCCAGATGGCAAGCTGGATCAGACCTTGAGCTATGGCCCGTTCATCTTGAATGTTTCACGGCGGCTGTTGACAACGAATGGGCAGGACACACCGTTAACCCCTAAATTGGCACAGCTGGTTGAGATGTTTTTTCGCAACCCCGGCGAGATCATTGATCGGGGGCGGCTGATGGAGCAGGTATGGCAGACGAGTTATATGGGCGATACGCGGACGCTAGATGTACATATTCGCTGGTTTCGGAGCGCGGTTGAAACCAACCCCGCCAAGCCGGTATATCTGAAAACGATTCGCGGCATTGGCTATAAGTTTGAAATTCCCCCAAAGTAGCTGCGGGATCGGCGCTTTTTACCTATTTCTTAGCACATACACTTGAATATACGAACACAAAAAGCCATACACGGATGAGGTGATGGCTTTTGAAAGTCTGCGTTTTTCAGAAAACTGGTATAACTAGGCTTGCATTGCAGCCAGTTGTTTCATCAGACGGCTTTTACGGCGCGCAGCGTTTCGGGGGTGAATAACACCCTTGCTAGCGGCCTTGTCCAGCTCGATGACCGCGGCGCGAGTCGCTTCGGTGGCAGCCTGAAGATCGGTGTTTTCCTGAGCGATACGGGCACGCTTCACAAAAGTGCGTGTACGTGTGCGGTAGTTGCGGTTATAAACGCGGCGCTTTTCCGACTGGCGGATGCGCTTGATTGCAGACTTGTGATTCGCCATTTTTCTCTCTGTCTAGATCACAGCGCGCGGTTTTGCGCGACATTATTCGTTAACAATTAGGATGTGCATTGTAGCAAAGAGCTACTGCCCTGTCTAGGGAGGTTTCTGCGTAAATTTTACCCCCGCGCAAGCAATTTCATAGCCAGCATAATAGCTGCGCCAACATTCAGGGCAATTAAGAACAAAGAGATTAATACCAGCAGATAAGGCGGACTCTCGTTCGTGCCGGGAATGCGTGTTGCCGCAATGGTTTTAGGAATGGTCGGGAAAATTTCTGCAGCGACGCCGAAATCATCAAAATCGTCTTCGGTTTCCAACGGCACGGGTATTGCCGCACTGGCCGCTGCCGCAATCGGTACGCCCAATCCATCGTCTGCCAGCTTGCTACCGCGTTTCTTGCCGCCTTTAGGTGTGGGTGTAACTTCAGATTCTGGCGGTAGGCCGGGAAATGCTTCGCCAAAGTCGTCTGGCGGTGGGGTATAGGTGATGCTTTGCGGGGTGGGTGGCGGCGCTGCGGCGCGAATATTGCTGCGTTCTTCCTGCGGGGCAGCCTCTGCGTCATCATCGAAAGGGCCGGTACTGAAAAAATCATCATCGAAGCTAACGAAAGGGGAGGCCGCCGTCGCTTCAGCATTTAGGTCGTCTGTGCCGGTTTTTAGACCGAGGCCGCTAACCCAGTCGTCATAATCCTGAGGGGAAGGTTCGGGTGCGCTGCGCGAGGAACTTGCGCTGCTTGTTTCTGTCGCGCCGAAATCCCATTCAACGCTGGTTACAGTGGCCGCTGGTGTTACCGGGGGTTCAATGGGCGGTGTTGGTGGTAACGAGGGCGCTGATAATTTTCCACTGAGAAAATCCAGCCCTTTGCGCGCTTTTTCATTGGCGGGGTTAATAGCCAGCACATTTTCAAGGCATGTTCGTTGATCATCTTGCCCCTCAACGACACCACTTAGCCATAACCAACCTTCTTCATTATAAGGATCAAGCTCGACGGCTTTGTTGAGCAGAATACGCCCATCATCTTTATTGCCGGCTTTAACTGCGGCAATCCCTTCGCGCACCATCGCTTCGATATTTGCAGACATCGCTTACCCTTCACCTGAAAACTGCTGGCATCGCTTTAGCATGATGATAGCATGATTTGCCGGTGTGCTGTACGTAAAGACCAACACACCGGCGGATAAAATTTATAGGATCTAGGTGAGAGGCGCGGGAATGTCTTCGCGCAGCTGTTGGGTTCGAGCCAAAACTGTGACATCGGCAACGGATTCGTTTGGATATTGGCCTACATATTCAAGGTAGATTTCATAGTTATCGAGGGCTGAAACAAGATCTGTTTGCTCAAAATAAATGTCACCCAGCCCCCAGTAGGGCAGCGCATATTCCGGCCACTGCCCGATTGCATTTTCATAATCTGCAATGGCAAGTTCGATTTGACCGATGGCATGGTAGGCACGTCCCCGCGTATACAGCGCGCTCACAAAATCCGGGTAGATTTCGATGGCTGTGTTGTAATCAAGGATAGCCAACTCGTATTCCCCGATGGCGGCATAGCTATCGCCGCGCGCCGTATAGAAATTTCCCAACTCAGGTATCAGCAGAATGGCCTCAGTAAATTCTTCGATTGCCCGTTGGTGATTCTCTCGTAATTGGTAGAAATAGCCGACGCCAAAATGCACGTATGCCGGATTTGAAGAGCTGCTGCCCGGATCTGCCGTATCAAACGTTTGCGCGTTGATAGGAAAAACCGCGCACATTATCACTGCGATCAAAAGGGCAATGCTAATGCGCTTAAAAAATCGGGCCATCGTATCCTCTTTTGGCTTAGGCGCTTCTGGTATTGAAGCGCTAGCGGACGACCGAGCTGAGTAACGAAAGCAGCGCAATTAGATATGCGTAGTGAGTCTTAGGGCTTTTTTCCTGGGCTTGCCGAAGCAGATGTTCACGGCGAGCGGCGCGAATGATGTCTTCACGGCGAAGCTGATTAATGCGGTAGTGATCGTGTCCGGTATACATGACTGCGCTCCGTATTAGGTGCGGCCGATGACATTACTTTACGAATGGAGTTGGGGGGATGCCCCCACCCTGAATGGGGGGGAAAGTAGGGGGGTTTTATAATTTGATAAAATATTCTCCTAAAATGAATGCAGTATTGTTAATTACCGTCGAAACTGAGGTGCCCTATGGATATTCGCGATCTGGATGGTTTTGTTCACATCATTGACGCGAATACAGGTGAGGAATTGCATTGCTTGACGGGGTACACAGACACCATTTGGAACACTCAATTTTCGCCTGATGGAACGCAGTTGGCTACTGCCAGCGATGATGGGGAGTGGGGACTTTCGAGGATATTGCCTGATGATGACCTCACCCCTCATTCCCCTCAGCCGTGCACAGCGAGGGGAAGAAAGATGGGGCATCATGCATGATGCCCCTACGGGCGGGTTTGAGGGCGGGAAATTCTGTTATGTTCAAGAAATATCCCAAAAACGGACAACGCATGCGTTGTCCCTACGGATAGGTTAGAGGGGAGGCCACGTGGGGGGGCAGCAGGGGTGAGGTCAAGGTCATATCCTGCTATTTCCCCACTCCCTTATGATGGTACAGCCCGAATCTGGGATGTTGCGACCGGAAATTTGATACGTGCCCTAGATAACGGAGTAAACAAGCAGCTTTACTGGGCGGAATTTTCACCGGATGGAGAATTTGTTGTTACCGGAGGTACCCTTGATGATCGGGTGTATATATGGCGGGCTGAGCTTAACGACACTATTGCTTCCATGTGCGCCCGCGAAATTCTGGATCTGTCTGAAGCTCAGAATGTCCAGTTTGGCATCAATGACGGTGAACCGGTGTGCCCGTCGAGTATGGCAGCCGATGGCGTATAATCGCTCAAGGCTTAATGAGTGAGGTTGCGCTGTGTACGATTTTACTTCTTTTATAGAGCGTGTTTCGCTTGAACAAACTGCGCCAGATGCCTATAACCAGTTTGGCGCGGGCGATAATGTTTATAACGCGATTCGCCGGGCTAATTTGCTGAAATACCTCCAAGAGTTGTATACGCGGAGAACAAAATGGATGCTGCTTGGCGAAGCGCCGGGTTATCGTGGCATGCGCTTAACGGGGCTGCCGATGACCGGACGCCGCCAGCTTCGTGATGGGGTGCCGGCATTGGGGATGTTTGGCTTGGAACACGGCTATCAGGATGTGCCTGAGCCGGGCTTTGAGGCGATTCAGAGCGAGCAAACGGCGACGATTCTGTGGACTCTACTGCTAGAATTAGAGATTGTGCCGCTGGTATGGGGCGCATTTCCGTTTCACCCGTGCCAATTAGGGAATCCGCTGTCTAACCGTAAGCCGCGCGCCAATGAAGTGAAACAGGGCGAGCCGTATGTGCGCGAACTGCTGGATATATTTAAGCCCGAAAAAGTGATCGCAGTGGGCAACGTTGGCTACGGCTTACTAACAGAGATGGGCGTGCCTTGTGTGAAAGTGCGGCATCCGGCACAGGGCGGCAAAAATGATTTTGTTGCAGGGATGCGCGCTGCAACAAAATGAATTGGGGAAATAAAAAGCGATTCTGAATTTCAGAATCGCTTTTGAAGCGGGAGCAACAGGAACTTATCCGAACAATCCCCTAGCCTAAATCGCTCAAATTTTATCCAACGCATTCAATTTCCCCATTACGCACATCTCGTGCGCCTCTCAACCTTGGACTAAATCGGCTTTTGCGGTGAGCGGAGGCCCCACCCACCTTGAAGCTCGCTGCCCGTGCCAGCAAGACTTCCGGTTGTCAATTTACCATATCTCCGCGAAGTCCTTGCCAGCCACAGCGAAATCGATACTTCGTTGGGTTCTGAGAGGAAATGGCAATGACTCGTTCTTTCGTATTCACCAATCACAAAGGGGGTGTGGGTAAGTCCACGTCCGCCACCAATATCGCGGTCGGTATAGTTCACTTGTTGCGCCGCGCCAATGTAGCCAATCCGCGCGTACTGATTATCGACACTGATTCACAGGGCCATGCGTCGCTGGTCACGACTGGACGCAAAGACTACGGCGCGGACAACAGTCTCTATTCCGTCCTGATGGCAGATCGCGTCAATGCCCCGCAAACGCTGCTCAACTGCATCATGCAGAGTCAGTGGGATACCGATCTGCACATTCTGCCCGCTTCCCCCATGCTCGAAGGTGCGGAGCGGGAGCTGATGGGCGTGGCAGGCGCACCGTATCGCCTCGCTGATCCAGTCGGCAAAATCGCCAATCAGTATGCCGCCATCATCATCGACACGCGCCCCTCCTTCAGCCTGCTCACCGAGATGGCTTTACTGGCTGCGACCGACGCGATTGTGCCGGTTGAGCCACGCTATCTGGAAA
>DAOTUZ010000095.1:0-109701 GCA_034437295.1 Anaerolineae bacterium
CTAACTCAGGGTAACTGCGGGGCGCAGCCAACGCCAACCCCTGATACAAACCTGGTTGATGTAGAACTGCCTCCCGGAAGCTGCACCCTCATGCTGGATCGCGGAACTAGCTTCTACAATATGCCGAATGGTTCACAGATTGGCGTTATTGAGCCAGGTGGCAGTTTCAACGGCACGCGAATCACCCGCGTAAACGGTGCGCTGTGGTACCAGTTCGATAATACACAAACTGAAATTCGCAACTGGGTGCGCCAGCAGAGTATCCGTGAAGCACAGGGAACTTGCACCATCCCCGGAACCGGCGCTATGCCTTTCGGTTCGTAATAAGCTTTTCAAAAAGGGGGGATGCCTATATGCATCCCCCTTTTTTATTTCACGCCATCCACGGCCCCGCGGGGTTTTTCTCTCCCGCGCGAAGATGCACAGAGACGCGATTTTCAGCGGGCGTAATCGGGCATGACCAACCTTCGTTATAGGCGCAGGTTGGGTTATACGCTTGATTAAAATCAACGTGAAAGCGGCCATCAGGCAGCAGTTCTGGCTCCACATAACGCCCCGCGGGATAGGTTTCATCTGGCGCGCCAGCATCCACAAACGGCAAAAAGTAACCATGCGGCGAAGCGTAAATGGTCAGCGCAATAGGCTGCTCATCTACCGTGAGATCAAAACGGGCGTAGCGCTCATATACGCGCATATCGCCGGTGGTGGTTTCAATTTGAATGCGACGGTCTTCTTCTACCGGTACAACTGCCACAACCAGATCGAGATCAGGATTAAATGGGTAATAGCTGAGGCCAGTGAAGCGATCTTGCTGATCCGGCAGCAGCGGCGACTGCGGATGCTGCTTAAAAAACTGATCCTTCTCGCGGCGTACAGCTTCTAGCTCAGCAGCAGTCATAAAATACTCCAGAATAGCCCAATCATATAAACACAACGGACGCTGTTTAAGCGCCCGTTTATACATTTCATGAGATCGAATGTGCCGCTAAAGCTAGAACTCTGCGATTTGTTCCAGCACAGCTTGATCCTGCTTTAGCGAACGATATTTGAGCCAGAAGCGGGCGATCAGCGCGCTCATAATCAGGGCGATCACGCCGAGTCCTAGCCAAAGATACGCGGTGGTATCGGGAATTATTGTCTCAGGCATAATCTATTGCTCCGCCACTTTAGCACGCAGGCCATTTACATATTCGGAAAGAACTTCGATACGCAACCGCCACCAGATCAGCGCCCAAGGAATGAAGATACTCCACACCACCATGTTGAAGCTCATGGCCGCCAGCATGCTGCTAGAAAGCTCAAAACCGCCTTCGGCATTCTGCGGGCTGGGGCCGATCACCGCTGGATGAATAGTATCCGGGCGAATACGGATGATGACGAAGGTCACAATCACAGTGATATAAGCGAGAATAGCGTATACGCTGGTGAGACGGCGGCGGGTTTCCGGGTTTTCGATACCTGCGCGCAGCATGAAATAGGCGGCATATGTCAGGATCATAATCGCTGAACTGGTCAGGCGTGGATCCCACGTCCACCACGTATTCCAGATCGGGCGCGCCCACACCATGCCTGTAATCAAGTTCATCAACGCCAGCGCAAAGCCAACTTCAACACAGGAAATGCTCAGCCGATCCCATTTCAGATCACGTTTCCAAAGATAAAGCACGCTGGCAATTACGGAAACACCTAAGGCCATAGACGCGCCAGCAAATGAGGATACATGCAGATAGAAAATACGCTGTACGTCACCCTGCGTGATGTCCTGCCCTGCATAAAACAACGCCATTAACAATCCAATAACCGTGAGGATGACGGTTATTATTGTGAGAATGATCAGCAGCGTGGGGCGGCTTCGCATCCATGGGCCAGACGATTTTGGAAGCGGCGTTTTTGTCACCGCACTCATAGAGACTCCTTACATTGGTGAAATTCTGAGCAAATCATATCAAATCTACAAAAATCTACCAATATGTACTTAGGGATAACATCCGCCTATTCTTCAACAACAAATTCAAACAAGATGACCCCTAAGACTAAGTAGATGATGTCCAGCACCGCCAAAATGCTCAACCACGGCAGCCATTCGTCCTGCACTGCCCCGCTCAAAATATAAGTTGTCCCACGAACCGCCGCCAGCAGCAGCGGCACCGCCAACGGCAGCATCACGATTGGCAGCAGGGTTTCACGAGCGCGGGTTTGCGCGGTCATGGCGGCTAACAATGTTCCTACGATGGTAAAGCCAGCGGTACCCATAACCAGCACTACCAGCAGCCAACCGCCAAACAGCGGTACATTGAAGAGGATGGTGATCACGAAGGCGACGGCCAGCCCCACGATAAGGGTGAATAAAAAATTACCGAGCAGTTTACCGGTAAAAATGGCCGATCTAGGCAGCGGCGCTAACAGCAGCACATCAAGATTGCCCTGATCGCGTTCCATCGCCATACTGCGGTTCAGCCCTAAGATACTGGCAAATATAATCGTTACCCACAGCACGCCGCTGACCGCTTCGATCCGCGCTTCCCGGTTGAGTTCCAACGCAAAGCTGAAGATCAGCACATCTAATAGGGCAAACAGACCCATCGCGCCGATTAGCTCACGACTGCGCGATTCAGCCAGCGCATCTTTACGGAAAATTGCCGTCGCGGCGGCAAGAAACGGGGTTTTCACGCGCTCACCTGCTCTGCAAAGATGGCCGCCAACTGCGCCGAATCGAGATCTATGGCGGGGCGATCTACAATCATACTGCCCCGTTCAAGGATCAAAATTCGGGTTGCCAGCAGCGCGGCATGGTTAAACTCATGGGTTGCCAGCAGGATCGTGCGGCCTTCAGCACGGGCGGCCATGATTAACTCATTCAGCAGCACTACACCGCGCTGATCCAGCCCGGTATGCGGCTCATCTAGCAGCAGAATATCGGGATCGTGCAGCAGTGCGCGCACAATGCTCAAACGCTGCTGCATGCCACGCGAAAAAGTACGCACCAGATCATTTGCGCGGCGCGCCAGCCCGACTTGCTCCAGCAGGATTTCTGCGCGTAGTTTATTTTTTACAGGATCAAGGTGATACAGTCGCCCGAAAAATTGCAGGTTTTCGGCGGCAGTCAGGTTTTCATATAACAGCGGCTTATGCGCCACCATGCCAATTTGGGCGCGTACAGAAGCGGCTTCACGCGGGAGTTCCCAACCGCCAATACGGATAACGCCACTTGTCGCCTTGCTGAGGCTGGAGATCATCCGCAGCAGCGTGCTTTTGCCACTGCCATTTGCGCCTAGCAGCGCCACGCATTCACCGCGTTCAATCTTCAGTGTCAATCGTTTGATGACCGGCACATAGCCGAAAGATTTCGTCAGGTCTTCAGTTTCAATCAGCGGCATGATCCATCACTTCGGCAAGGCGCGCCTTCAACGCTGCGCGCTGGCGCTGGTAGGTTGTCTGATCCAGTTTTCCGGCTTCAAAATCGGAATCCAGCTCGCCAATCTGCTTGACCAGCGCATCAATCAGCGCGGGAGAGGCTTCAGAGGCATCTCTCATGCGTGCGCGCCGCCGCGCAAACCAGAAGATCAAGCCGCCCACCAGCAGCACTTCGCCAATCACCACCAATAAGATGATCAATGGCAGGCTATTTTCGCTGACTACGCCGGTGTCCCCACCCACTACAGTAGATGCGCCGCCGCGTCCGGTGAGCGTGAAACCGAGAATATCGCCAGCATTTAACGCCGATGTTGAGCCATAGCTAGAATAGATATTCTGCCCCACCGTTGCATCGCCTATGGGTGGAAAAAGATCGCCACCGTCTACCTGAATCGTGGGTGGGCGCACCAGCAGACGCGCTTCACCATCCAAACGGTAATTGAGCGACTGCTCGATGATCGCGCCGTCTTCATAATCAATCAGATAGACCAACTGCACCAGATGCCCATCTCCGGGAAGCACAGGCGCAGTATCAATGACCGTATACTGCTCCGCCAGATAGGCATAACGGCCGGGTTCATTGAAACCAGGCACAATCGCGCCCGGCGGCAGCGAAATGAGCAGGCCGACATGCCGACCATCCGGAGTCAACTGGCTGGTAGTATAGGCGCGATCTGACTCGTTGGTGAACTGCCATACCTGAGCAATTTCCAGCCCGCTTTGAGAAACGTTGACCTGTGTAACCACCGCGTTAATAGAAATCACCGACGGGTCTTCAGTCAATTCATAAATTGTGAGGTTCAAAACGCCAGACTGAAGATCAGCGCCAGAAGTGAAATCAGTTGCAAAGATGCGATCTCGATAGGCCGATGTCACAGCATAGATATAATCTGGGTCAAGCGGCACATCGGCAAAATGATAGGCGCCATCCTGTGCGACGGTTTCAAGCTGTTGGGGGGCGCCTTCAACCGGAAAAACAAACAACGTCATTGGTTGTTCTGCCGGAATTGTTCCCCCTGCGCTGCCGTTGGTCAGATGACCAGAGAGCGTGAAGGTTTCGCCAGCTTCAGCGGTCATTTCAGGCGTTGCTTCAGGCTGCATAACGGCTGGATTCTGAGCCGCGCCAATGGAGCCGGCATTGACCAGCGGTAAAGTGCGGATGAAGGCGGCCACCGCCCACCGTTGTTCTTCACTCAGATCATCTGCAAATGCTGGCATGCCGTCCGGGGGATGACCAATGCCTTCCGTCACGCCATTGTAAATAGCGGTATCGCTCAGCAGCGCCATCTTCGAGAGATCCGTTAAATTACTCACAGCGCCATCTAAATCTGCGGCATCTGGGCCGTCACCCCTGCCCGTTTCGCCGTGGCAGCGCGTGCAGTTTTCCTGAAAGATCGCTCGCCCTTCTTCAATCTGCGCCTGCGTATAGTGCAGCGTGTAGGTGTAATAAGCCACCGACCAGCGCTCAGCTTCGGTGAGGGCGTCACCCCATGGGGGCATCATTGCAGCAATATTGCCGTCAGTAATGGTGTCGAACCATTCAGTCGGGCGCTGGCTGGATGCGGTTTCAGGAATGGTGAAATTGCGAGCGTCGCTAACCTGGCCGCTTTGCACTAGCGGGCCATCACCGGCACCAGTTTCGCCGTGACAATCGGTGCAGCGCGCCGCAAAAATGGCCGCACCCTGCGCCATATCTGGAGGTATGGACGGATAACCAACATCTGTAGGCGCTGCGGTCGGCTGCGGCACTGTCGCCACAATTTGCGGCTCACCGCCAAGCCCGCCACAAGCGGCTAGCAGCATCAATAACAACAGCCAGCGGGCATGCCGGTATCCTGCTGTCATCAGTCTCACAATTCGCCGTTGATTCAAAGCTGTGCCTGTACTGTAGATGCAGACTGCTTATCGCGCGATTGGGCCACCATCTTCTCGATGACAGCATCTAAATTTTCTGCCGGCTCGCTGCTTTCCACAAGCTGATCAAGCAGTTTCAAGGCTTGCACACCGCGCTGTGTCCATAATTCCCGATCCTGACGGTAACTTGTTTCACTAATCTTGCCGAGGGCATGATCTTCATCCAGATCGCGAATATTTTGCAGTGCGCGTTCATAGTAAGCAATAACACCATCACGCTGCTTCGCCGCTGCGGTATCAACTGCCGATTTCTGACGCATCGTATGAAAAAACGGCAGCGCGATGATCGCAATGACCAGCGTCAGCAGCAGGATGGAGGCAATTAACCCTGTAGGACTCATCCAATATTTCCGTTATCGGCAAGTAGTGGCTCAATTTCAGCGCGCAGCATGGCCTCATCTACGGTGGAAAGGATGAATTTAACTACGCTGCCCTGCCGATCAATGATAAATGTTTCAGGCACCCCTTGAATATGATACAAATCCTGACTGATGGTGGTGCCAACATCCGGCCCTGCAGGATAGGTCATGCCAAACTCGTTAATGAAAGCCAGCGAGTCGTCCGGATCATCGGCATAGGCCACGCCAAGCACGATCACCCCACGATCCCGATACTGCTGCCAGACAGCCTCCAACGCTGCCGCTTCAGCGCGACAGGGGCCGCACCAGCTCGCCCAGAAATTGAGAATCACGACCTGTCCACGCAGCTCTGAAAGCTGGATCGTCTCGCCATCAAACGTGGTCAGCGTAAAATCTGGCGCCATCTCATCTTGCGGCTGCGCTTGCTGTGAACGCATGAAGGCGATGCCGATCACCACAATAACAGAGACGACAGCCGCGATAATTAAAATGGTGCTAAGGCCTAAGCCGCGTTTAGGCGGTTCAGATGGCTTTTCCTGCGTGAGAAATTCAAGGTCAGTCATGCTAATTTCTACTCTTATCCATACAGGGCGCGCTAAACTACGCCCCTATCAATTGCTATTGCAACTTCGTTGCGCTACTGCTTGACATCCTCTTCAAGCGCCGCGCGATATGGATCGTCGGGCAGGGTTTCAACCGGCGGCGTTTTTGGCGGGTTAGCGGGCGCTGCAATAACCGTTTTCGCACCACGCCAGCGCAAAATCAGCCACACGGCGATCACTGCGGCGACTCCTGCAATCAAAAACGGCGTAACCAGCGACAGCGCTTGCAGCGTGGGATCAAGCGGCACGCCGGATGCCCGCTCGCCATACTGCGCCACAAAATTGGCGGTGATTTGTTCTTTGCTTAAGCCCCGCGCCAACTGCGAGCGAATATCTTCACGCCAGCGGTAGCAAGCCTCCGTCTGGCAGGTATTCAAGGGTTCATTCGGGCAAACCGGGCAGTACAGGCTGCGCGCAACTTCCATCACCTGATCGTCGGTGATCTGCGACGGATCAACAACGGTTCCGCCTGACTCCTGCGCAGCGGCAAAAGCAACGCCAATGAGCGCCCCAAGCAGCAAGAAGAAAATCACGATAAGCCGCTTCATACAACTGCCCCGGCGGCAGCGGAACTGCTCCGCCGCAACTTGACCCGTTCGGCAGCCGACTCTTTTTGCGACGGCCAAGACGAAATCAGCGTCCCAACAATCAGGATGATGCCGCCCCACCATACGAGATTGATCAGCGGATTCACATACACCTTGAAAGTGACACGGCCATCAGGCTGCACGCCCACCAGCAGCACGTAAAAGTCATTCTCCAGCGTGCTGTAGGCGCCGGGAATGTGCATTACCATTGCGGCCTGACCTTCCGACGCGGGGAACATATCAAAACGCGGCCGCAGACTTGCCAGTTCATGCCCATCGCGGATCACCGTGACGTTGGCAATATCCATCACGCGGTCATCTTCAGCCACCTGTCCGATGTCTATGCCGTCAAAGCGCATCTCGTAGCCGCTGAGCCTCAACACTTCATGTAAAGCCAGCGTCTGCTGCGTTTCCTGCTGGAAAATCGTACTACCAATTACACCTAGCCCGATCACGGTGATGCCCAGATGCACAATGAAACCGCCATAGCGCCGCCGGTTGCGGCTGAAGATCGAAGCCACAGCGCGAAGATAATTCTCGCCAGTCGCACGATGCCGGGAATTGACCCCGCGCGAAATTTCATAAATGGCGACAAAGCCCGCCATCAGCACGATGCCATAGCCTAGCAGCGCGCCGACACCGGAAACGCCGGAAAGGATCAGGAAGATTAGCCCGATAAGCGTCAGGCCAAGCGGCACAATCAAGGCGCGCCCCAGCGCTCGCGCAGACATGGCACCCCACGCAGACAGCGGCGCAACGCCCATCAAGATATACATGGCGATGAACAACGGCACGGTCACGGTATAGAAATAATCCGGGCCTAGCGTGATATCTGTGCTTAAGAACAATTCACTGGCGATAGGCGCGCCAAAGCTACCCCAGAAGATGACCAGCGCCAATGCTACAAAGACCACGTTGTTCAACACAAACAACGATTCGCGGCTGAGGAAACCGGCAAAAGAATGTTCGCTTTTCAATTCACCGCGGCTTCGGCGGTAGAGAATCAGGATCACCGATACCAGCGTAACCGCCGCCCAGAAGACGAACATCGGCGCGCCAATACCGCTTTGAGCGAAACTATGAACGCTGTCAATCAACCCGCTGCGGGTAGCAAAGGTGCCAAAGATAACCGCTGAGAAGGTGAAAATGACCAGCACCATGTTCCAGACCTTCAGCATGCCGCGCTTCTCTTGAATCATGACGCTGTGCAGGAACGCAGTACCCACCAGCCATGGAATGAAGGCGGCATTTTCAACCGGATCCCAACCCCAATAGCCACCCCAACCCAGCACATCATAGGCCCAGCGCCCGCCAAGCAGCAGTCCAAGGCTGAGGAACAGCCATGCAATCAGCGTCCAACGACGAGTGGCCTTGATCCAGTTGGTCGTAAGATCGCCAGAAGCCAATGCCGCCATCGCAAAAGCGAAGGGGATAACGAATCCAACGAAGCCAAGATATAACATCGGCGGGTGAATGATCATGCCGAAATGCCGCAGCAGCGGATTCAATCCGCGCGCGGTGGCTGCCAAGCGTGTCGGGTCTGGCGCAACAGCGTTAGCGGGGATAAACACGTTAGAGACGACCAGCCCATTCGGTGCCGACACATCCGGCACAATCCAGTAGCGGGCAAATGGATTTTCAAGAAACAGGGATAAACCGATGAAGAACGCCAGCGTGACCATGGTGTAAGTGATCACATAAGGCATCAGACGTGGATAGCTGCGCCAGTTGATCAACAGCGCCACAAACGCGAATAACGACATTAACAGGCACCAGAACAGCAGCGATCCTTGCTGGCTGCCCCAAAGCGCCGTGATACGGTAAAACAGCGGCGTACCGGGATTAGAAACCTGCCAGACGTATGCGATCTGATAATACTGATTGATCAGGCCGTAAAGCAGCGTTGCCGCTGATATGAGCAGCAATGGAAATGTGAGCAGTGCGGCATTGCGCGCGCTGGCGATAAGGGTGGGATTTTTGCGCCGTACACCGATCAGCGAGGCCGCCGCCGCATAAATAGCGGCAGCGAATGCCAGTACCAGCGCCGCCAGCCCCAATTCTGCGGGCATCGGCTAAACTCCGGGGTGGGCAATCGCCTGATCGGGTTGATTCTCGATAAAGCGGCTGGGACACTTCAGATTCAATTCACTAACGTGAAAGATTCCGTCGCTGCCTAGCTGACCGGTCATGATGGCCTGCGCTTCGTTTTGCAGCAGTTCCGGTTTCACCTGATTTTCAACGCGCACCTGCATACGAGTCGCGTTCGGATCGCTCACGGCCTCATGCAGCGCATCGGCCAAGTTATCATACTCTTCAGGCATCGAAACCACTGTAAAAGTGATGATCAAGTTTTCGCTGTCGTATTCGATGGTCTCACCCAGCACTGCCCCGGCCACACGCACATTCTGGCCGAGATACTGCGCCTGATTATTCGCCAGATCATCAACGCTGATGTAATAGCGCGCTCCAGAAAGCATTCCGGAAACGACCAGATAAGCAACTGCGCCAAGGATCAGCAATCCGCCAACTAAATATTTCCATCGGCCACTCGAAGTGATTCCCTTATGCGGTGGAGCGGAAGATAAGGGTTTTTCCCACGCTGCCTGTGCCATAACACAAAGTCCAAAATTCCCAGTTTACATTTCCCCGATTATACAGGTTTTTGTGATGAAAGTCACAAACGCATCCCCCTACGGTTACTCACCGTTAGAGGAATTTTTGTCCTGATAACGCTCACGTAGTAAGGCAAGGCCACCCACAGCAAGCACAGCGCCTAGCCCGATCAACAGGATCAGCGTACTTGTACCTTCAGCTGTAGCCTGTTCGGGGGTAGTTGGCGCTGGTTGAGAAGTGGGCGGGCGGTAGGCTGAGTTTCGACAACGACTGGTGTTGCAGATGCAGCCTCTATTTCGGCAGTGGACTCTTCGGTAGCAGTTTCAACAACAGGAACCGCCACTTCTACCGTTGCTTCGGTTTCAGTTATCGGAGTTGTTGTTGATTCCGGGGCTTCCACAGTTTCAACCGGCGCAAGTGGGGTTAATGTAGCCTGAGCAGCACTTCCGGCCAGCGCGGTGGCCGTCGCCGCAAAAGGCGATTCAGTAGACATACCTCCGAACAGCGCCGTGGCAGTCAATGCAAAGTTTGACGGATCGGGAGTCGAATCTTGCGCGGCGATAAGCGCCGCGGGAAATGTGAGTATTAGACAGAGAATAAAATAAAGCCACAAGCGGGTTGATTGATTCCGCATGAGCAAAACGCCCCCTTCAATTCCAAGTCAAAGCAGGCTTTATTGTAGCGAAATCAGGCGGCGGTGACGAGTCGGGATTATCTGATGAAAACAAGAGCGCCGTTTATGACGACCTCCACGCGAACGGGAATATTATAGAACACCTGCTAACGCAATGTAGTAATCAAATATGGGCGCTACAGCACAAACACAAGCTGTTTGCGCGCCACAAAATAAAAACGGGCGACCTTATTTGGTTGCCCGTTTCAGAAGTTCTACTACGCGGCAGACTACTGATCCTGTGTTTTCAGATACGCGATCATATCTGCAAGCTGCTGGAACGTCGTACGCTCGCCAAAATTCGTAGGCATGACGCCAGCGAGGTAGCCCTGAACCGTGAAGGCGCCGGGATGAGTAATGCTTTCCGCGAGATATTGTTCGCCAGTATAGCCAGCAAACTGCGGTTCTAGCAGGCGCTCATTGATGACACGTGTCCATGTACCCTCGATGGGCGGCGCAACCGCGGCGCTTATGTGACAGCCAGAGCAACCAAAGACCACGCCATTATAAAGCTGATCGCCAACCTGGGGATCGCCGGTCACTTCTGCTAACCCGACCATGATTTCGTCAATTGGCGTATCTAGACCTACCGGCGGATCCTGCTGGCCGCCTGTCGGTACAGTTGCCGGGTTAATCGGGTAGACTGCGAACTGACGCACCGCGTTCAAATCCTCAATCGTCCAATCGTCGCCTCGATCCCAATTGAGGATGAAATTGGTAATATCCTCCAACTGGTCAGGGCGCAGCGAACCGCCATTGGCCTGCGCCCATGCGGGCATCGGCTGAGGCCAGTAACTTTCGCTAACTGGGCGGCCTGAGGCCATCGTGCTGTAGATGAAGTTGTGCAGCGTTGATCCCCATCCCAAATCCACGAGACGGTTTGGCGCTGAGGGGTCGTAACCCACATTCACAGCGGACTGCATTTGCGCCACTAAAGCATCACTCTGGGACTGCAAATCGGCAAGCTGCGTGTCAATTTCAGCAACGCGGGTGGTATTGCCCTGCGCTTCGGCGTCGGTGCGCTCGGTATTCAGCGTGCTGACCTGCGCGTTGATCTCGGCAAGGAAATCGTGCCCGAACAGGCTCGGGTTATCCAAACCGGGGGCTACGCCTAGAGCGCCGCGCCCGTCAACGCCGTGACAGCTCGAACAGCTGCTTCCATAAAGCTCTGCCCCGCGCTCAATTGAGCGTGCCAGATACTGTGCTTCAAATGCGGCCATACGCGCATTTTCGTTAATCCAGATCCAGCCCACTAGCACCATGATTGCCAGAAAACTGACGGTGCCAACGAGAATACGATGATCAATGCGCTCGAAAATGAGTCTATTTAATTTCACGGACTACGCCCCCGGTGCTGGGAAGTACTGAGAATCTGCATGGATGTACATATAATCGCCATTGATACGCTGTAGGCGCTCACCATTTTCGTCTAAAACAAAGACCGGATTGCCGTTTTCATCCAAAACCGGCACACCTGCTTCGATTTCAACTTCGTCCCAAACGATCACCACATCAACACGTTTCAAGCCTGCTTGCGGCTGCGTCACAATAACCGCAGACCACGCATTCGGCATTTCCGCCGGATGCTGCATGATATCGTGCGCCAGCACTGAAATGCCATCATAAAGCTCGGTTGCATCGGCAGGAATAGGCACAAAATTAAAGCTGGTGATCGGCAGATGCTGAGTGATTGACAGATAGCTCAGCAGCGTTGCCCCCAGATCACTTTCCGCCAATTCCGAATTAAGGCTGTCCAGTGCCGTGCCAATATCACCACCGAATTCATCGGTTTCAAATTGGGCAGTCGTGAACTGACCAACAACCAGTTGGTCATAGGGGATTGGGCGCAGCGTACCCATATGGTTATGCGCCGGCTCCATCAGCATTTCGTGCAAAATTTCCGAGTCCGCAGAGGTCTTCACGCCAAATTCGGGCAATCCCATATAGCTGAGGAACACCAACAGCGAAAGTAGGACGAACGCCACGCTAAGCGCAAAGCGGCGGTGAGCGAAGCGGCGGCTCTTGGTCACATCAATGTAGGGGATAACCAGTAGGAAGACAATCACAATCGTTGGGAAGATGATGCCCCACAGCACCTTATCGCCCAGCTTCAACGCGCCTTGAATCCAGAGGAAATACCAGGGCGCAGTTGTGCCTAACGGCGTCACCTGATTATCAGCGTGTGCTTCCAACGGCGCATGGAAGAACCAGGTGACCAGCACAACCAACACCAGCGTCGTGACGGCAATCCACATAATTTCGCTGGTGAGAATGTCGGGGATGAAATAGACGCGCTTGTCCAGCGGAACGCGCTTAGCAGTATCTTCACCAATATTTTCGTCAGCAGGCGGCAGCGAATGCCCGTGAATGATCACTTTGTAATAGTGAACGCCAGTGAAGATAAACAGAATCGCTGGTACAGCCAGAACGTGCAGCAAATAGAACCGCAGCAAACCGTTCGCGCCAATATCTGGTCCGCCGCGCAGCAGCAGGTTCAGATTCGTGCCAACAACAGGTGGCGGAGAGGCTTCGATCATCGAAGCGCCGATGGTGACCGCCCACAATGCCAACTGATCCCACGGCAGAAGGTAGCCGCTAAAGCTGAGGAACATGGTACAGATCAGCAAAATCACGCCCGTGAACCATGTAAACTGGCGTGGTTTCTTGTAACTGCCTGTAAAGAACGTTCTCAGCATATGCAGGAATACGATCAGCACCATCGCTTCCGCGCCTAGACGGTGCAAGTCGCGTACGAACTGACCAAACGGCACGTTGCTCATAATATTGAGCATGTTGGCGTATGCGACTTCCGGAGAAGGCGTATACCAGATCATCAGGAAAATGCCGGTCAGCGTTTCAAAGAAGACGAAATAGGTTGAAAGCCACCCTAAGCGGAAGGTGGGATAAAGCCCCGTGACCGACCGATTGAAGTAACTGGGCCGCATATGCAACCAGAAACCATCAGCGTGCGGCTGAAGGCGCGGGTTTGGTTTGCGTGAAGCAGGTTCGCCGCGCAGCGCTTCACGAATGTCCTGAACATTCATGCCAACAGTGATGCGCTCAACAACTTCGTTGACGCCTTCAAGCGCAGCGCGCTTCAGCCCTTTTTCCTTGACATCATCAAGGAAAGACGGGAATGGGAGGACAGACATATAAACTCCTCTTTAACCCACAGCGAACCCATATGTTAGGTGCGGGCAACCAATAAAATTAGCTCTGCGGCGGCAGGTTATGCCCCGGCATGAGAATTTTCTTACCCGTATCAATATTTACTGAAACAACCTGCCGGTCACCAATAGCAACGGCGCCACCATCGGCCGGTGTTGCCGCTGTCGTCCCATCTGAGAAAGTGACCACCACGGGAAAACGGTCAAGGCTGCGCGGCGCCGGGCCTTCAATGTACTTACCAGACATCTCAAATTTTGAGCCGTGGCATGGACATTCAAAGCGGGTATTTTGATCCGACCATTTCGGTAGGCAGCCTAGATGCGTGCAAACACCGTAAAGGACAGCGAGTTTATCGTCAAAATGCGTAACCCAGAAGCGACCACTGGGTTCATTGAAGGGGGCAGTATTGTTCGCCGGAATTTTATCAGGCGGGAAGCTGAAGATACCGCCAAAGGTGCCTTCTTTGAATCGTGGAAGCGCAAACCAAATGAACGCCACGCCAGCTTGCCCTAACAGCATCACCATTGAAGCGCCCCAAATATAGTACAAAAATTCGCGGCGGCTGGGAGCTGCTACCTGAACTTTCGGTTCAGCTTTGGTCTGAACCGCAGCTTTTGTCTGTTCGGCAGCGATTGATGCCATCTTTCGTGACCCTCCTAAAGCTTACTCAGGGCTAAACCCCGCGTATACCAGTAGTTTATTGTTGTTATGGAAGTCTTGCAACCTAAATTGTATAGAGTTTACGCAGGTTAATCATAACTTTCAACATGGTCTCAGGCTTGGGGGTGACCAGCATAAATTTTTGTTCTACTGTGGTTGCACACTTTTCTTGTTAAGAATATCACAATCACGGAAGGCTTGTCAAAAAAATCGGGCGGCTATTTTGGGCAAAATGCAGTGTTGATTATGACCTATGATCGCAAGGATAATATGCCAAATGGCTACACAGCACTTCTCCTACGGGAATCTACGATGGTACGATATTACCGACCCGACAATTCGTGATATTGCCGGGCTGCGCGATGTATTCCCACAGCTTTCCGAGCTTAATCTTGAGGACGCGCTCAGCAATATTGAGCGTCCCAAGCTAGATCAGGAAGACACCTATCTATTTGTGGTGCTCATGTTTCCGCTGTTCGATCCAAAAACCCATCTTACGCGCAGCAGCGAAGTTGACTTTTTCGTTGGCAAAGATTTTGTCATCACGGTTCATGACGGCGTGTTAAAGCCGCTGCTTCGCACGGCGAAAAATTGTGCCGAAGAATCAGAGCTTCGCCAGAATTTGATGGGCAGTTCGGCAGCGCATTTCTTCTACGTCCTGCTTGATCGGATGGTTGACTATATGTTTCCCATCCTGTACAAAGTTGAAAGCCAAACTCACAGTATTGAAGAACGGATCTTTGATTCTAAAAGCGAAAAAGAACTTATTCGTGAAATTGCGCTGGTTCGCCGGGACTCCATCGCCTTAAGGCGTATCATTCATCACATGCTGCCGATCCTTTCCCAAATCGATCACCGCATTTCTAATTATGTTGAGGGAGAGCTTGAGGATTACTTTGGCGATCTGGTCGATCATGCGCAAAAAGCCAAAGATATGATTGATGAGGAATTTGAGGTGATCAGCGCGCTTTCAGATACCGCAGACCGCCTGCTTACACACCGATTGAATTCGGTCATTCGTATTCTCACCGTCATTTCGGTGATTATGCTGCCGCTCACGTTGGTTTCTGGCGTATTCGGAATGAACATTGCGCTGCCGATTGCCGGGCACGAATATGCTTTTGCGATTATTGTATTATTGATGCTTACCATTACCATCACCATGCTCATCGCATTTCGACTTCGACACTGGATATGACCAAACAAACTCACCCTGCGCTTCCCAAACCCATTCTGGCGAGAACCAGCGCCCAACTTCGAGAGATCATGGCGCGATTGCGTAGTGAGCTTGAATACGCGCCCTTGCTCGCTGTGGATACTGAAGCCAATAGCATGTATGCCTATCGCGAGCAGGTATGTTTGATTCAGCTTTCAACCCGCCTCACCGATTACATCATTGATCCCATCGCTGGTTTTGACGTTGCCCCGCTAGGCGAGTTATTTGCTGATCAAAATATCGAAAAAGTGTTTCATGCAGCGGAATACGATCTCATTTGCATGAAACGCGATTTTCACTTCACGTTCACAAACCTCTTCGACACGATGATCGCCGCCCGCGTAGTTGGTATGAAAAATTTCGGACTTGGCTCGCTGCTCGAAGAACTGATGCAGATAGAGGTAGATAAAAGCCACCAGCGCGACGATTGGGGGCAGCGCCCCCTACCCAAAGACAGCCTGCTTTATGCCCAGCATGATACCCACTATCTTCCGGCGCTGCGTGATTATTTCGCGGAAAGGCTGACCGAGATGAGCCGATGGGAAGATGCGCGGGAAACGTTTGAGGATTTGTCTCATATCAACGGGGTGGTACGTACATTTGACCCTGAGAGCTACTGGAAACTAGCGACTCCTAATCATTTGACCCGCCGCCAAACGGCCATTTTGCGCGAGTTATTTTTACTGCGCGAACAAATTGCTAGAGACCGCAACACGCCGCCGTTCAAAGTGATGCAAGACAAGTCGCTGATTGCGCTCGCACAGGCAGCGCCAGAAACGCTCGCTGAAATGGAGCGCGTCAACGGCGTCTCTTATTCTGCAACCCGTCGCTATGGGCTGGCGATTCTAGCCGCGATTGAACAGGGTAAAACTGCCCGTGTACCCGCCCCGCCCCGCCCTGAACCGCCAACTGATCCGGTTCAGGTGGAATGCTACACGGCGCTTCGTGAATGGCGGAAGACCCGCGCTGCCGATCGCGGCGTCGAATCAGATGTGATCGTTTCTCGTGAAACTCTATGGGTACTTGCTGAACGCAGGCCAAAGACCTTGGATGAGATGCGTTCTATCCGTGGATTAGGCAAATGGCGGTTGGCGCAGTACGGCGAAGAGATTCTTGCAGTAATTAAAAAATATCATGGAAAGTTGGTCTAGCCTCACAAAACAAAAAGGTGGAGATTTGCCTCCACCTCTCTGTTTCAAATTCATCCGTAATTATCGAACTTCCTCAAAGTAGAGGTCACCATCAAAGCGCGGGCCATACAGCTTAAGCTGCGCCAAGATACCCGTAATCGCCAGCACCCCAATGATAATCAAGCGAAGAATGTTTGTGAACCATCCGGTCGGGTCTTGCAGGAAAGATAGGAATGGCAAAATTGTCACGATGCCAAAAACAACCGCTGAAGCGCCTGCCAGCGCCATGACGACCACCACCATCAAATCTTTGAACATCAACGCCAGTACAAGGCCAATCAGCAACCCTACAATTGCGAATGCAATGGTGATGACGCCATCAGGACGCGCGTTGATGGCAAGCGCCAGCCCCGTACCGCCCGCAGCGCCGAATACCGCACCGGCCAGCACAATGCTGATGCTCCACAGGAAGTACGCCATCACACCGACGACCAGCGAGAAAGCAACACCCAGCAGCACCGCAAGGAACCACTGGCTTGCCCATGTATCAATGATGAGCGCATAGCCAATTTCATAGCCAAGGATGAAACCGCCGATCACCAATGCCATACGCCAAAGACCATAGCCCGAATAGCAGCAAATGAGGCCAATGACAATTGCGGCAAGGCCTAGAATAAGATTTTGAATCATGGATAATTTCTCCTTTTACAAATCAGGAAAAGATCGCAGCACGATAAAATAACGAAATGACACTTTGCAGTCGCTTAAGATTGTAGATACGAACACCCTCACTAGCAATAAACCAGTTTATGGAGGCTGGCACGCATCTACACAGATTCCAACCCTCATCTTGACCAACGGTTGCGCTTACCTGATACACTTTAGGGCGATAGCAAGCTGAAAAGCGTCAACGGCGGTATAAACCTGACTTTTAGGCGAGAGATTGTATTCCCATGAATTATGGAAAATTGCAGGATGCGCGGCGGCGCTGGCGCGAAAATGTACTCAACCAGATGACCGCAAAAGTACCTGAACGCAAACCATCATTTACGACTTCATCAGGAATCCCGCTGGAAGCGGCATTTATCCCCGAAGATGCACCCTCCAGCCAGCTTGAAAATTATGAGCAGGCGCTAGGATTCCCCGGCGAATACCCTTTCACCCGCGGAATCCAACCGGCGATGTATCGCAGCCGCTTCTGGACAATGCGCCAGTATGCCGGCTATGCTTCCGCCGAAGAATCAAATGCGCGCTACCGGTATCTGTTAGAACAAGGGCAAAGCGGGCTTTCTGTCGCTTTCGATCTGCCTACACAAATCGGCTATGACGCAGACGATCCAATGTCGATGGGCGAAGTGGGCAAAGTCGGCGTCAGCATCAGCAGTATCCGTGATATGGAGCAGTTGTTCGCTGGTATTCCGCTAGGGAAAGTATCCACCAGCATGACCATTAACGCCCCCGCCGCCGTGCTGTTGGCGATGTACATCGTGGTTGGCAAACGGCAGGGTGTAGCCGAAAATTTACTGCGTGGCACCATCCAAAATGACATTCTCAAAGAATATATCGCTCGCGGCACCTATATCTTCCCGCCCCAACCCTCCATGCGCCTGATCACCGATATTTTCGCCTACTGCAAAGCGCAAGTGCCGAATTGGAACACCATCAGCATCAGCGGCTATCACATTCGTGAAGCAGGCAGCACCGCCGCGCAGGAAGTGGCCTTCACATTGGCGAACGGCATCGCCTATGTACAGGCCGCGCTTGAGGCGGGGCTTGATATTGATGACTTTGCCCCGCAGCTTTCGTTTTTCTTCAATGCCCATAATCAGTTTCTTGAAGAAATTGCCAAATTCCGCGCCGCGCGGCGGTTATGGTCAGAAATTATGCGGGATCGCTTCGGCGCGAAAAACCCAGATAGCTGGAAACTGCGCTTTCATACCCAAACCGGCGGCAGCACTTTAACCGCCCAGCAGCCGATGAACAATATTGTCCGCGTCTCGCTGCAAGCGATGGCCGCGGTGATGGGCGGAACCCAATCGCTGCACACTAACAGCATGGATGAGGCGCTGGCGCTGCCCACCGAAAGCGCCGTACAGGTGGCATTACGCACCCAGCAGATCATCGCCTATGAAACTGGCGTCGTAGACACTGTTGATCCGCTGGCTGGTAGCTATGCCATTGAGTACCTCACCGATGAAATCGCCAAACTCGCCGCTGAAAAGATTGCCAGCATTGACGATCTCGGCGGGGCATTGGCAGCCATCGAGACCGGATATGTTCAGGCGGAAATTCAGCAGGCGGCCTATGACTACCAACGTGCCGTAGAAAATGGCGATCAGGTAATCGTTGGCATGAACAAATTCGTCACCAATGAGCCACAGCCTGAAGATTTACTGCGCGTAAATCCGGCCATTGAAACCGCTCAGCGCCAGCGGTTAGCAGAACTGCGCGCAACCCGCGACAACGCTCGCGTCGCAGAACTGCGCGCCGCGCTTCAATCCGCAGCCTCAGGCAGCGATAACCTGATGCCGCTGATCATTGAGTGCGTAGATCATGAGGTGACGCTAGGCGAAATTTGTCACACGCTGCGGGCAGTATTCGGTGAATACCAGCAGCATGTAATCATCTAATTCCACAATCCGGCATGTCGCTTAATCGCCCGCTTCAGCCGCGGTTGCCAGCGGAATATCATAGCTGAAGGTGGTTCCCTTCCCCAGCGTGCTTTGTACGGTCACGTCGCCGCCGTGCTGCTGAATAATACCGCGGGTGATGGTCATCCCCAGTCCGGTGCCAGGCTGCGCCTGTGCCAACGGGTTATCGCTGCGGAAATACGGCGTGAACAGCTTCGCCAGATCTTCATCGCTCATACCGATGCCGGTATCGATCACACTGATGAGCAGCATCGGAGAGTCAACACCCTCAATCTGCGCGCGCAGGGTGATCGTCCCGCTTTCCGGCGTGTATTTATGCGCATTGCTCAGGAAATTCGTAAGCACCTGTATCATGCGCCCTTCATCTGCCAGAATCGGCGGAAGTTCACCCGGCAGTTGAAGTTCCAGCACCTGGCCTTTAGCATCAAGTTGATTTTGCAGCGGGCGTACCGTCTCTTCGACAATATAGCGGAAATCAACCGGCGAAACATCAATACGCATATTGTTGGTTTGCAGTTTGGTCACGTCATTCAGGTCGCTGACCAGCGTATTCATGCGCTCGGCATTGTTGCGAATGGTACCGACGAAATTCCGCTGCTGGTCGTTCAAGCCGCCCATTTGCCCGCCAAGCAAGAAATCGGAGAAGCCGCGAATAGAAGTAAGCGGGTTTTTCAGTTCATGCGCTACGAAAGACACAAATTCACTCTTGCTGGCATTGGCGCGTTCCAGTTCGGTATACAAGCGCGCGTTCGCAATAGCGATGCTGGCATGTTCTGCAAGACGCTGTAGAAACGGCATATCTGCCAGTCGCAGGCGCGGCTCACGATTGGTTTCCAGCACCAGCAGCGCAGTGATGCTGCCGCCAGAAAGCATGGGGATCGTCACCTGACTTATGCTTCCTCTCAAGCTGGGAACATAATCGCGATCCATGCTCACGTCATAGACCAGCTCTGGCTGGCGGGTACGCATCGCGCGGGAAACCACGCCGCGATCCAGCGGAAGAAGGCTGCCTTCTGCACCTTCAGGCCAGTCTTCATCACCGTAGCCTTCGCTGTAAATCACTTGCAGCACGGGCGTATCGCCTGTGACTACACCGATCAAGCCGCTGGTTGCAGTGCTGTTTTCCAGCGCCCATTCTACGGTAATACGCGCCACTTTCGTCAGATCGAGCGAGCGGTTTAGCTCAACGTCAATTCGTTCCAGCGTTTCCAATTCCGAAACGCGCATGCTTAGCTGTTGGTCGGTCAATTGGAAAAGGCGCGCATTTTCAATCGCTACCGCCGCCTGACCGGCAAATGTGTTCAAGAGTTCAGCATCATCACGGTCAAAGCCAACACCACGTTTGTTCAGAACTTCCAGCACACCGGTGACATTGTTCTGGCTAATCAGTGGTACAGCAATCACACTTCGCGTCTGGAATGGCCCTTTGCCTAACTCACCCGCCCATCGTGGATCGCTCATCACATCAGACACGATCACCGATTTACCGGTGCTGGCAACCTCGCCCACCAGTCCTTTTCCAGCAGCCACACGCACACCAATAATGTCGCTGCCGGAGCCGCCAATGGCTACACGAAACACGAGATCGCCAGAGCCGTCATCTGAAGTCAGCAGCAGCGATCCCGCTTCAGCGTCCAGAATATCGGTAGCATTGGCGGTAATCAGTTGCAGCAGTTCTTCCAGATTCACCTCTGAAGCCACCAACTGACGGCTGACATCGTTCAATACTGAAAGTTGGCGCGCACGCACGTTCGTTTCACGGAATAGGCGTGCGCGCTCAATTGAAGCCGCCGCCAATGCCGCGATGTCGTTGAAAATTTTGAGCTGTTCATCAGTGTACTGGCGGTTCGGCTGTGAAGTTCCCGCAGCAATCGCCCCTAGCACTTCAGAGCCAGCAATAAGCGGCACCCCCATCCATGCCCGCAGCGCCCCATCTTCAGTCATGTCCAGCCCGCGTGCCTGCATTTCACGGGGGAAATGGTCGATTCGCAGCGGTTGGCCGGTTCGTATCACTTCACTATACAGATCGCGCCCCATCGGCCAGCGCGTTTCTTCACGCTCACGATAACGCTCATCGCCTTCAAGGAAAAAGGCATAGTACAGATCCTTTGTGCGCAGGTCTTTCAACACAATATAGAAATGACTGGCTTCAATCAGCTTATCAGCCTGCGTGCTGATTAATTCCAGCAGATCGTCAAATTCCAGCGTGAAGTTGACGGCTTGCGAAACCTGCCCGATCACGTCTAACTCACGGACACGCCGCTCTAATGATGCGACGACCTGCGCGCGTTCTACCGAAATGCTCATTTGCGCGGTTAGATTTTCAATATATCGAAGTTCCTCGAAAGCGTAACGCCCGGCTTTCGACTGTGGCGCGCCAATCAGCGCAAAACCGTTCAATCCACCAGAACCCCGGAACCCGGCAAGTGCCATCGCCTTCAAAATTTGCAAGCGCGCGCGTTCAGCCAGAAGCGGCGCATCCCATGGTTTGCCCGGCTCGAAATAGATCAGCGGTTGCGCGCCGTCTCTCAATGCTGCAATCAGTGGGCTATCTTTAGAAAAGCGAATATCCGTGCCGGGTTTGCCCACGCAGCCATAATCGCCGGTTTGAAGATCGGGAAAGAATACGAAGGTATAGTCTGGTTGCAAGCCATCATCAAGCGCCGCTTTATAAGCGGCATTTACCGTTTCAAGATCGCTTGCGCCGGAAAGAGCGCGGGAAAAATCTTCCACAAGCTGTGTGTAATTGGCACGTTTACGGAAATAGAGACGATCTACGTGCGCTTGAATGCGCGTGCGAACGGGTACAAATAGCACCGCAACCAAAAAGATCGCAATTGCCACCAACACCGGGTTATTCGCGCCGACCACGCTTTGCGTGACGAGACTCGCGCCGAAAACAAGCAGGAAATAACCTATCGTCAGCGCCACCAGCATGATGCTGTAAGTGATACCGGCGGTGATGATGCGATCGCTTTGATAGGCGCGATATTGCAGTACTGCATAAGCGAGGCTAAGCGCGGGAATGACGAAGAACGGCGATACCGCCGATATATTCAGCGGGATTGGCTCGCTGCCGGTGATCCCCCGCAAAAGCATATTCAGCGCCCAGATCACGGCAATGGCAAAACATAGCGCCGCGCCAATCAGCACAGTATTGATCTGGTCGCGCGCTAATGCCGAAATAACCTGCCGACGACGTGCCATCAGCACAATTATCAGCAGCAGCAACCCCAGCAGCGCGCAAACGGCCGCGGTCGTCTGCGTCCATATTGGCATCTCCAGAGAGGTCGGGTTGGCGTTGAAGTAAGCCAACACCGCGCCAACAATCCCCATCAAAACAATCGGCAGAAACCGAAGCGCAGGTTGACGGTAATCCAGCGAGGATCGCGTTGGGAAAATGAGCGCCAGCGAAACCAGCAGCCCGCCTAACAGCGCCGCGGCCATAATCCATGCCCAGATCAGCGTATAGGTGGTATTCAGGCCAAACAAGCCGGTCAGTAAAATGCTTAAGGCCATCGAACTCATGGTAACGGTACGGGCAGACGCCTGATTCGGGCGCATTACGAATACTGCTGCGCCAAGAATCAAAACCGCCAGCCCCGAACCCCACGGAACCGCGAAATAGGCGATGAAATCTTCAGCTGGAAAAGAGATCGGGCGGAAGGAAACACTACAGCGATCAGGCGAAGAGGTAACCGGCGCACACTGTTCCGGCGTCGTTCGCGCGAGATTGGAATTACGCAGAAATTCAACTTCTACGACCTGATCGACGCGGATGGTGCGCATAATCGTTTGGTAGCTTTGCAATAATGTGCCAAAGTCGCTGGCGCGTCCCAGCGAAACGATGCCTCTGCCACTATCAATGGAGGCTATCTGGTCGCCACGCATCATCAGGGCATCTAGCGCGGGCCATGCAGTATCACCAGTCGGGCGGCTGCCATCCACCATCAGCGTTCTGCTTAGTAATACACCCATGAAAGGTATATCCCGCCAGCCCAACGCAGCAGCAAGCGATACAATGGCAAAAAGAATGGCCGCGGCCATTGTAAGCGCCGTGACCAGAATCCCAAGCCGACTTACAAGGCTGAACGATGCCCGCTTCGTGCTGCCAGATGTAGTTAGCCCGCCTTCAGCCCCCGTTGTTCCGGTTATCGCACCCATTGGTCACCCGGCTTTTACTTAGTATTTCCCCTGATGGTGATTGTAGCATGAGATAATAGAGTTCTATTCATAAAGATCAGGCTGGCGCAGCGTTAGAATCCTGCGCGGTTCCGCTCTCAATCAGTGTCTTCAAATCAAACTCAACCGTTTTGCTGGCAACAATGGTCAAAATATCGTTTTCCTCAACAATCGTTTCTCCATGCGGAATTAGGACGCGCCCATCGCGCTCGACGGAAGCAATTACCGAATCAATAGGCCATTTCACATCACGCACGCGCTTGCCAGCAACTGCTGAGCGTGGGACAACCCGATATTCTCTAGAAAGCCCGCCCGTCAGGGTGTTCAATCGCACCCGTTCAGCTATATGCTGGTCATGCATACGCCGCGACATGGCAGTTTGATATGCGCGGATGATTTCTCGCCTGCCAACCAGCCCCACCAACTTTTTATTTTCAGAATCTAGCACCGGAAGCTGACGAATATCATTCCTATTCATCAGCCGAATAGCTTTCCATGCCGGCTCGTCCGGCGTAATCGTGACCACGTTTTTTGAGGCAATCTGCCCTACGCTCATTGCCGCATCAACCTGAGATTCGTAGGTGCGCTGCAAATCTATCAGAGTGGCAATGCCGCTTAAATTTCCCGATTCATCAACCACACATAAAGCCCCCGATTCATGGCGGCGCAAATGATCTCGAAGATCAAGCAGCGACGCTGCCGATTTGATGGTTGGCGCGGGGCTAAGCATCACATCATCAACCAACACCCCTTGCATTAGGTCAACTTCCCGCCCCTCTGGCAAGTAAACGCCCTTCGAGCGCAAGCCATAAACGTACACGCCAAATGGTTCAAAGCGTTCGGCCACTAATAGGCAAACAATCGTCGCCATCATCAGCGGAACAATCAGCGTAAAATCATTCGTCAGCTCAAAAACTAGTAGGATTGCGGTGATCGGCGCATGAATTACAGCAGCGATCATCGCTGCCATTCCAGCAATACCATAAGCGCGCGGGTCAGCAGAGTTAATTCCCGGCAGCGCGGCGATGACCTGCCCGTAGGCGCCACCTAGCATTGTGCCAATGAACAGTGACGGCGCAAACAACCCACCAATAAACCCACCCCCCTGGCTGATGCCCGTGACAACAATCTTGACCAGACCAAGTACTAGCATCATCAGAATGCTAAATTGCAAATCACCAATTAACACATGATCCAGCACTTCATGGCCCGGCCCCAGCACGTCCGGCAGAAAAATACCGATCACACCAACGACGCCCCCTGCCAGCGCCGTTTTCAACGGGCGAGATAACCTAACGTGCTGCCATAAATGGTGCTGCCAACGCATCAAACGCAAAAACAGCACGGCAATGAGCGCGATTAGCAGCCCAAGTGGCACAAAGGCAACAATCTCCAACGCGCCGCTCAGGGAAAAACTAAACGGCCCCATGTCATAGCCCGGCTCTATCGCCTGCGTCGTTGCAAACGACATCACCGCCGCCAGTACTACCACGCTCAAAGATCGCGCTTCCATACGGTTGTTCAAAATCACTTCAACCGCAAAGAACACCCCGGCAAACGGCGCTTTAAAGGCTGCCGAGATTGCTGCTGCGCTGCCCGCGGCTACCAGTATTGCCACATGTTCTTCAGATTGCCGGGTAAGCTGCCCCAGCCATGAGCCAATATTCCCGCCTATTTGCACGCTTGGGTCTTCCGGGCCAACTGAGGCGCCGGCGCCGTTAGAAATTGCTGAGGCGAGCGCCTTAAATGGCATCCGTTTATAACGCAGTCTGCCTCCTGCCAGCGCCACCGATTCAATCACCCCGCCAACCCCGTGATGCCGTTCTCCAGCAATGAATCGCTGCATTATCCAACCTACAATAAAACCCGCCAGCGCAAGACTAAGCACCACAGCCAGAACCCCAACTATCGGGCTAAGTACCTGCGCAACGATTACGCCGAAAAACAGCTCGTGAAAAAACAAGATCGCTTCACGAAATAGCCACACACCAAGCGCGCTGATCACGCCCACAGCAATTGCAAGTGCGACCAGAAGATTCCGCTCACTACGAAACACGGCGGCAAACCCATCAGGCCATGAGCCTGATCTACCGGAAAAGAGTTTTTGCATCGTTATTGCTGCATTTCCTTTTGAGTAAGTCTAGGCATTTTTATACCCCACATGTCAAATCATGATAAAAAACACCCCCATCCCTTACGAAATGCTATAATTCGAACAGTACAAACAGGCACGCAAGAAGGGTATCCAATGGTTGAACAACCCATACGTGTTTTGATTGCCAAACCCGGCCTTGATGGGCATGATCGCGGTGCGAAAGTGATCGCGCGCGCGCTGCGCGACGCCGGCATCGAAGTCATCTATACGGGGTTACGGCAAACACCAGAAATGATCGCTGAAGCCGCATTACAAGAAGATGTCGATGTTGTCGGCTTGAGCATTCTCAGTGGCGCGCATATGGCTTTAGTGCCGCGCATCCGCGAGGTCATGGATAGTCAGGGGTTGGATGATATTCCCCTGCTGGTGGGCGGCATTATCCCTGACGATGATCGAAATGAGCTGGAAAAATATGGTGTGCGCGGTGTTTTTGGGCCGGGTGCGAATACAGAAGAGATCGTCCGTTTCATCCGCCATCTGGTCGCAGCGGGTGAGGGAACCGCCGAATGAAGCCGTCCGCTCTTGATCTCGCAGAGGCGGCTGTCGCGGGCAATCGCCGGGCGCTAGCGCGACTGCTCACACTCATTGAAAACCACACTGAACAAGCTGCTCCAGCCATGAGTCGCCTATATCCACATACAGGGCATGCGCATATCATCGGTGTAACTGGTGCGCCGGGTACCGGCAAAAGTACGCTGGTCGCAGCAATGGCGCGGGCGTGGCGTGCTGAAGGCAAAACAGTAGGCATCATTGCGGTTGATCCCACTAGCCCGTTCACCGGCGGCGCTATTCTGGGAGATCGCATCCGTATGCGCGATCTAAGCGGGGATGAAGGCGTATTCATCCGCAGCATGGCGACCCGCGGCGCTTTAGGCGGGCTGGCAGCCGTTACGCTGGATCAGGCGCGGGTGCTGGATGCCGCCGGCTTTGACAAGGTGCTCATCGAAACGGTTGGCGCGGGGCAAAATGAAGTTGCCATTGCGCGGCTTGCGCAAACCACCCTAGTCGTTGAAGCGCCGGGTTTGGGCGATGAAGTGCAGGCTATTAAAGCGGGCATTCTTGAAATTGCCGATGTGCTGGTAGTAAACAAGGCGGATCGCCCCGGCGCAACCCAAACGGTACGGGCGCTGCGTACCATGATCGAAACCGGGCATCCTGCTCTGAAAACCCGCTGGATGCATCATGGACAAATGATCGGGGTGGATGATCGTTATCCGCTTGATGATCAGGATGTCGCATTGTGGATTCCGCCGATTGTAGAGACCATAGCCGCAGAGGGCAAAGGCGTTGATCTGCTCGTCAGTAAAATTGAAGAACACCGGAATTATTTGAAGACTGCCGGTTTGCATGCGCTCCTAGAACGGGCGCATCTGGAAGTTGAACTGATGAATCGGCTGGAAGCTAGGCTGTTGAAGCAGCTGTTGGAACGGCTTCCAGAAGGCGCGCTGTTAGAAATGGTCACGAGCGTGCAGCAGCGCACCCGCACGCCGGAACAAGCGATTGAAACACTACTGTCGCAAGCAGAAGTATTCGCTATCGAGTCTTGAAGGTGAGAGTGCATTTTGAGTAATGCGGTTAAGAAGGCGGGAGACGTGGAAGAACGCATACCGGGTACAACTTATGTGCCACAACCTGAAAAAGACGATTCTCCTTATGGCCCTCTGGGAAGAATCATGCTCTTTTCTGACTCAGCTTCGCACGAGCTGGGCGCCGAGATTACAGCCGAATTAGGCATTTCCGTAGGCAAGTATACCCGCGCCATTTTTCCGAATGAAAATATCTTCATCCGCCTGAATGAAAGTGTGCGCGGGCAAGACGTATACGTCGTGCAAACCATGTACCCGCCGGTACATGAAAATATTTTCGAACTGCTGATTATGATTGATACGCTCAAACGCGATTCCGCCGGGCGCATCAACGTTGTCGTCCCATATCTCGCTTATGCGCGCTCAGACAAAAAAGATCAACCACGTGTAGGAATCACCGCCCGTCTACTGGCAAATATGCTCGAAGTCGCCGGCGCAGATCGTTATATGACTATTGATCTCCATGCCGGCCAAATTCAGGGATTCTTTAATATCCCCGGCGACGCGCTTAAAGCCTTTCACCTGATGAGCGATTACGTGATCCGGAAGAATATCCCCGATCTGGTCGTCTGTTCGGCGGATCTCGGTTTCGCGAAGAAAGCGCGTGACTGGGCGGAAAAACTGAATACGCAGCTTGTCATCATCGAAAAACGCCGCACCAGTAATGACAGCACTAGTGAGGCGCTTTCGCTCATCGGTGACGTTAAAGATAAGAATGTGCTGCTGGTTGATGATGAAGTGCTCACTGGCGGTTCAGTGGTCAACGCGGTCAACATCATCCGCCGTGAAGGGGCGCGTGATGTCTATCTGGCCTTCACCCACCCGTTTCTTGCAGGTGACGGCCCTCAAAATTTAGCAAAACTCAATCTGACCGAGATCATCACCACCAACACGCTGCCGGTTCCACCAGAAAAACAGATCCCCAATATGACGGTACTTTCCGTGGCACCGATGTTAGCTGCCGTGATCAAGCGCGCTCATAAAGGCATGAGCGTTGGCGAATTGTTCAACGAGTGAGGTTTCGCTGCTTTCATTAAGGGCGGCGATCGTTTTCCGCTAACGCCCCAAGGGGAATGGTTCGACAAAGTATCCGTTGCTGGCATCACCTTCAGCAACCCAGCCCTCAAGCTGCGCGCTGGCTGACTGATATTCAACACGGAACCAGGTATAACGGGCGGTACAGATCGGGCCATCAAGGACGAAAAATACGCCGCCCGCCGGAATTTCACCGAGAATATCACCGTCTGTACCTGCCGTAGAGCGTACATTTAAAGGGGATGGATCGCTGAAGGCGACGCGCCCGCGCTCGCGTAGTACGAGTCGGCTAGGCAGTGTCCCGCTGCAGACCGGGGTCGCTGTCGCTGGAAGCGGCGTGGGCTGCTGGGCATTCGCATTGTCAATCTGCCCGATGATTGCAATCAGCAACGCAGCGATCACCCCGAATGCCCAAACTGCGATAGTGGCGTGGCTAGCCTTTCGCATGGCGCAGTACCCAAACATCCCGAACGCCCCACAGGGCTACCATGCCGAAAGCAAAGGCATACATCAGCAAGTAAGGCACAATCGTAGGCGACATGCGTATGGCTACGCTTGCCCCCCAAAGCGCATACGCGCACAGAAACATCTCAAAATAAATATTGCGGTTCATGGTCAACGCATACTTGTTGCCATTGCGCTTATGGGCATATTTCGGCGTGCGCTTAAACTCGCCTTTCTGCCCGAATAGCCCGCTAATCACCGCGTTTGAGTTCGTCCATGCGATGCCAGTACCAAAAGCCACCAACGCCGGAAGCTCCAGCACCCGCCGCTTCCAATCACCATACAGCGCCTGCTGGCTAAGCACAAAGACCAGCGGCGGCGCAATCCACGCAAAACCTAACGGCCCCAACGGCAGTGACTGCAAGCTGCGGGTCATCAACAAGATCGGGGTGATCAGCAGCATCATAATGATCAATGGATGTACCAGATACTGGCATAAGTGCATCGTCGCCATCATCCGCTGGCTCATCGTCACCCGTTTGCAGCGCCAAATTTGCGGCAGCAGCATCACCATACATTGAATGCTGCCCTTCGCCCAACGCGCCTGCTGCTGCTTAAAAGCGGCAATATGCGGCGGCAGTTCACCCGGAACCACAACATCCGGCAGGTAAAGAAAATGCCAGCCTTCAAGCTGCGCACGATAGCTCAAGTCTAAGTCTTCGGTGAGGGTATCATCGTGCCAGCCACCCGCCTGATCGATTGCGGCAACCCGCCACACGCCGCCAGTGCCGTTGAAATTCATCAGCAATCCAGCGCGATTGCGGGCAGTTTGTTCAATCACAAAATGGCCGTCAACCGCGACAGCCTGCCAGCGCGTCAGGATACTATCGTCACGATTCAAATGCCCCCAACGTGCCTGCACCATCCCCAACGAACTATCAGTCATCAGGAAGGGTACCGTCTGCCGTAGAAAATCTTGTTGAGGCATGAAATCTGCATCAAAAATGGTGACCAGTTCAACGCCTTGCTCACGCAGCAGCTCCAGCCCATAGGCCAGCGCGCCAGCTTTATAGCCTTTGCGTTCAGGGCGGCGGATATGCTGGATATTGACTCCCTGTTCGCGCAACGCCTCAGTTTTTCGGGCAACAAGATCAACGGTTTCGTCGTTCGAATCGTCCAGCACCTGAATGTACAACCGGTCACGCGGGTAATCCAGATTGGCGCAAGCATCAATCAAGCGCTCAATCACATACAGCTCGTTATAGATCGGAAGCTGTACTGCAACTTTTGGCAAATCAGAGTCTTGAACTTGTGGTGGAACCAGCTTGTCATGGCGATGGCGCAAATAAATGATCAGCAGGACAAGCGTACCCAATGCGTAAATGCTTAAAAGCACAGCGCAAACCACATAGATGGTAGTCAGAAAGTTCAGGATCATCGGCATCTGTTAAGAAGATCCTCTTTTTAGCGGCCTCAGAAGTCTATCAAGGCAAATTAAGAGTAACAAGGGTACGGCCATTGTACACCGTCAACGTGAGCCATAGATGAGCAGCGGCAGCTCGCGCTCAAAACTGCCAACACCGCCAATCATAGGCTGGTTTCTTGATCGCAAACTATTGAAAGGATACACTGATTCTATAATTCTCACTTTTGGAGGACTGTGGCAACCCTTACCGCAACTGCGTTGTCTGCAAGCGGGCTGCGTCCCGTTAATCTAAAGACTGATCTCGCGCCGTTAGCCGACCTTATGGAAATTGCCTTCGCTGAAAGTATGGACAGCAGCGGGCGGGCGGCCATCCGTGAGATGCGTACACTTAGCCGACTTGGCACCGGAGTCAATCTGCTCTCCGGCGTGAACGATCTGGTGATGGGCATCGGGCTTGGCTATGTATGGCTTGAAGAGGGCAAGCTAATCGGCAACGTCTCGATCTACCCCTCTAATCTACCCTCTCACCTGCCGCGCTCTTGGGTGATTGCCAATGTCGCTGTGCATCCTGATTATCGGGGTCAGGGAATCGCCCGCCGCTTAATGGAAGCCAGCATCGAGGCTGTCGGCCACCGTGGTGACATCCTGCTTCAGGTGGAAGAGCGTAATGAAATTGCCAGAAATTTATACACCTCATTAAATTTTCACGAAGAAGGCACCTTTACCATTTGGCGCCGCTCAGGATCTGCCCGGAAGCCGCCTCTGCTGACGCAGCAATCAGCCCATATTACCCGCCGCACACGCGGGGAATGGAAAGAGGAATTGGAACTTGCCCGCCGAAGCCGCACAGTGGGTCATGATGTGGGCTGGCTGCGTCCAATAGATGCGTATTACTTTCGCAAGCCGCTGCTTAAGTCGTTATTGGATTTTTTAAGCTTACGTTCTGATGAGCGCTTAATTATCCGTTCCGCGCAAGATCGCCGTTTACTAGCCAGCCTGTGGATCGAACGCGCGTTTGGCGCTTCCACTACCCGGCTTACCCTGCTGGTAGAAGAAGACTACGCCGCGCTTCACGGAGAAACCATGCTGTCTTCAGTGTGTCGCCGCTTTGAGGGCGAAATTCTGTCCATTGAGCACCCCACTCACGACGCAATTATTACCTTCCTACTGCAAAAACTCATGTTTCAACCTCAGCGCACGTTAGTACACATGCGCTACCGTGCATAATTCCCCCATCCCTGCCCCTCCCTACGCCGACGAAAAGACAAGAGAGCCAGAGGGGTGAGGGAATATAGCATTTAGCACTATCCCTTGATGCTTCCCGCAAGCAGCCCACGGATGAAATAACGCCCTAATAACACATACACAATCAGCGTTGGTATCGCCGCAAGGAAAGAAGCTGCCATCTGTACATTCCACTGCACAATCTGGCTTCCCGATAGATTTTGCAGCGCCACCGTTACCATCGGTGTATTTTGCGCCACCGTCACCGCAAAAAGAAACTCATTCCAAATTTGCGTAAACTGCCAAATGATTACCACCACAAAACCGGGTAGGCTGATCGGCAGCACAATCTTCCAGTACAGGCCGAAGAAACCCGCGCCGTCAATCGCGCCAGCTTCTAACAGCTCATTAGGCACTTCCGCGTAATAGTTGCGGAAAATTAGCGTCGTGATTGGCAGCCCATAAACGACATGAACCAGTATCAGCCCCGGAAGCGTGTTAAACAGCTTGATGCTGCTCATAAACTGTACCAACGGGATCAAAATTGCCTGATACGGAATGAACATGCCGAACAACATCAATGGAAAGATGATGTTCGCGCCCGGAAATTTCCATTTAGACAGCACATAGCCGTTCAGCGATCCAAGCACAGCCGAAATTGCCGTCGCTGGAACCACCAGTAAAAAGCTGTTTGATAGGCCGGGAGCAAGGCGTTCATAGGCTGTGCGCCATGCATCAAGCGAAAATGTTTGTGGAAACTGCCACATCGTGGAGATATTGACTTCTGCCGTGCCTTTGAAACTGGTCATAATCACCATATAGACCGGCAGCAAAAATAGCACCGCAAAGATGATCAGCAGGACGTATACCAAAACCCTGCTCCACAAGCGATTTGTCATCCGGCGTGGTGAAGCAGATTGAGTCGCAGCAGTCACAGTCATGAGCGTTTTGCCTCCGAGCGAAAGCTATTCACAAGATAAGGCACAATGACCACCGCAACTAGCAGCAGCATGACCATCGCAATTGCCGCGCCACGACCGAAGTTCTGCCCACGGAAGGTTTCAAAAAACATATTCAGACCGGGCATATCAATACGCAGGTTGTCGCCACCACCCATCACATACACAAGGTCAAATATTTTGAGCGAAATATGCCCCAAAATGATGATTGCGCTCAAGGTAATCGGCGCTAGCAGGGGAAACACCACATGCCGGTAAACGCCAATTTCACTGGCGCCATCTACCCGCGCCGCTTCTCTCAGTTCTTCAGAAACGCCGCGCAGCCCCGCCAGATACATCGCCATGGTATAGCCGCTCATCTGCCACCCGGCCGCAACAACCACTGCGATCAATGCTAAATTGAACCCGTGCGTTTCGGGATTCGGCAGCGCGTTTAAGGAAGTCATCGCGCCGCTAAAGACAAGGAAACTAAGGATCATCACCAGCATAAAACCATAGATTGCCGCCCGTGATCGGCGTTTGACCGCGAACCACAGCGTAAACATGGCGGCAATACTCAGGGCAATCACCGCGAGAATAGTCGGCAAATCCTGCCAGTTAAACTCTAATATTCGATCTTCAGATATAAACCATCTAAATTGTGCAGGCGGCAGCCCGATGACAGTAGGCAGATAATTGATGCCGGAACTAGGGTTGAAAAGCCATTTCCAAACAACTCCGGTCACTACAAATGAAAGCGCCATTGGAAACAAAAAGATAGTTCTAAACAGGCTTTCATTGCGGATTTTCTGATCCAGCAGCACCGCCAACAACATCCCTAACCCCAGACAGACGGTGATGAACAGGCCGGTGAAGAACACTGTATTAACAATATCTATGCGAAAGCGAGTGTCTAGTGGGCCTGAGAAAAGGTCATTGTAATTTTGAATTCCGACAAAGTTTGCAGGCAGTTGGCTCAATCGCTGCGTTGCAGTCGAGTCCGTCATCGAGGTCTGCGCCGTGATGACGATGAAACCGTAGACAAAGATCCCCAACAAGATGATCGAGGGCAAAATCATTGAGAAGGCGATCAGGCGATCGCGCCTGTTATGCATAAAAACGTCCCCTTTTTTAAAAAAGTCCTGCGAGGCGGTGCCCCGCAGGACTTTTCATTGCCTGCCTCATACCTTCCTGTCCGCAGTCATCTATCTGCGGGCAGAAATGTGATTAACGCAGAGTCTGAAGCGCCAGTGTCGCAGCAGTGACGGCGGCGTTATTCGCGTCGCGGTCGCCCTGGAAGGTTGCGATGATGTTCGAGAAGCCGTTGCTGAATGCCGGCGAAGCAACCAGACCGTGTGCCAGACTGCCGACGATCTGATTGGTGGTCCAATCTTCGTAGGCGCTCTGGAAATAGGCGTTGTAGAGTTCCGCATTGCCAATATCCGCGGTGGTGTTGGCAGGCAGTGAACCCTTGACCGGGTTGAACAGATCCTGCGCTTCAGCCGATCCAAGGAAGCTCAACCACGCTTCTACTGCGCCGGGGTTCGGCGCGCCAACCGGCAGGCCAAAGGTGTCGGACAGCATCATGAAAACGCCATCGGTGCCAGGGCTTGCTGCCCATGCAAAGCCGGTGCCGGGTTCCAGCGCCAGATCCACCAGATAGTAGCCGGCAGCCCAGTCGCCCATAATGTTGAAAGCGGCTTCGCCATTAGCCACGCGCTGGCTGGCATCCTGCCATGTCAGGGCGTTCATATCGTCGTTCGCGCAGTCATAAACCTGACCCAGCACTTCAAACGTGTGAATCACTTCCGGGCTGGTCCAATTGGTGGTGCCGTCCCACAGGCCGTTGTAGGCATCTACGCCAAGCGTACCCAGCGCAACCGATTCCCACAGGTGAACCTGTGTCCAGTTTTCACCAACGCTGATCGGGGTAATGCCGGCAGCTTGCAGCGCCGGGCAGGTGGTACCCACGAACTCATCCCATGAAGTCGGAACGGTCACGCCCCACGCTTCGAGGTTGGCCGGCACGTACCACATCACGTTTGAGCGGTGAATATTCACCGGCACAACGTAAATATTGCCCGCATCATCAGAGATCAGATCGAGCAGACCTTGCGGGAACTGATCCATCCAGCCGTTCGCTTCGTAAATATCATTCAGCGGCTGCATCAAACCAGCGGCCACCCATAGGGCATTCAGTTCTTCGCCGGCATGCACCTGGAAGGTGTCCGGCGGATCGCCACCGAGCATACGGGTGGTCAGCACGGCGCGCGCATTGACACCGGAACCACCAGCAACCGCTGCGTTGATCACGTTAATTTCGGGATACAGTTCCGAAAAACGCGCGATCAGGGCATCCAGACCAGCAGCTTCACCACCGCCCGTCCACCACGAGAAGATTTCGAGATCGCCGCTTGGCGCTTCATCCTGTGCGGATGCCAGACCGGCGACACCGAGTGCGAGCACTGCTATCAGCAGCAGCACCAAAATCCTTGAGCGTTTCATTGCCAAACTCCTCATCACACGAAACAAATTCTTCCGACGAATTAAATCGCCGTGTTACCTCCAATTGTAACATTCCTTATGTATATCTCGTTTATCCAACAAGACGAATCAATCATGCAAATTAAACAATCTGATAATTTAAGTAAACGATTTATTGATTCAGTTTGATGGGAACAGGCTAGGAATGCCCGAGCACAATTCAAGGTAGCATTGGATAATTTACCTAATCCGGGTTTTGGACTAACAACCTTTGTCCATTGAACAAGCCCTACATGCCCCGTACACAACAGCCACTCTCACTCATCAGGCCAATAATTGATCACACAAATTCAGCACCAGGTATTCAGTATCATTCCGCCTATCTCCCAAAATCTTGAAGCTAGTTTTCGCTAATCAGGCGCTATAATCGCAGCAAATTGCACCAGAGGAATAATTTCAAATGACTACCAGACGCTTAACGATGGCGCAGGCCCTCATACAATATCTTTTGAACCAGTTTGTAGAACGTGACGGCGTGGAAACCCCATTCTTTGCCGGATGCTGGGGCATTTTCGGGCATGGCAACGTCGCCGGCATCGGTCAGGCCTTGCAGCAGTACGCCGATCAATTCCGCTACTATCAAGCCCGTAACGAACAGGCGATGGTACACGCTTCCATCGCCTACACCAAAACCAAAAATCGCCTGCAAACCTTCGCCTGTACCAGTTCTGTCGGCCCCGGCGCGCTGAATATGGTCACTGCCGCAGCTGTCGCCACCGTCAACCGCTTGCCTGTGCTGCTGCTGCCCGGCGATATCTTCGCAGAGCGCCTGCAATCTCCAGTTTTACAGCAGTTGGAGGCCGAATGGTCGCAGGATGTTTCAGTCAACGATTGTTTCAAGCCGGTTTCCCGCTACTGGGATCGCCTCAACCGCCCCGAACAGCTCATCGCCTCCCTGCCGGAAGCCATGCGCGTACTCACCTCCCCCGCCAATACCGGCGCGGTCACACTGGCGCTGCCCCAAGATGTGCAGACCATCGCCTATGATTATCCCGCCGCGATGTTCGGTAAGCGCATCTGGCACATTCCGCGCAATCGCCCCGATCTAGGCTCAATGGCTCGCGCAGTGGCCTTAATCAAAAGCAGCAAACAGCCGCTCATCGTCGCTGGCGGTGGCGTTCACTACAGCGACGCATACAAAGCGCTGCGCCTGTTTGCCGAAAACACAGGTATTCCTGTAGGCGAAACACAGGCCGGCAAAGGCGTGCTGCCCTACAACCATCCTCTGAATTTAGGCGGCATCGGCGTCACCGGAACTTCCGGCGCGAACATCCTCGCCCGTGAAGCCGATCTGATCATCGGCGTTGGCACCCGCTACAGCGACTTCACCACCATGAGTAACGCCGCTTTTCAAAACCCGCACGTTCAGTTTGTGAATATCAATGTCGCTGAGTTTGATGCTTATAAACGCGATGCAGTGGCGCTCATCGGTGACGCCCGCGTCACGCTTGAAGAATTAGCCGGTGCGCTGCAAGGCTGGCATACCAGCGAAGCCTATCAAGGACGCGCGCAAACCTATAACCTGGAATGGGACGCCGAAGTCTCGCGTATCTACACCCTTGAACATGGGCCACTGCTCTCACAGGGTGAAGTGATCGGCGCGGTCAATACCCTTTCCAAGCCGCATGATGTGGTCGTCAACGCCGCCGGAAGTATGCCCGGCGATCTGCATAAGCTGTGGCGCACCCGCGATCCTAAGGGCTACCACATGGAATACGGTTTCTCCACCATGGGCTACGAGATCGCCGGCGGGTTGGGCGTCAAAATGGCGGCGCCAGAGCGCGAAGTGTATGTCATGGTTGGCGACGCATCCTATCTGATGCTGAATTCAGAAATCCCCACCGCCGTTCAGGAAGGCGTGAAGATCATCATCGTGCTGGTAGATAATCATGGCTATGCCAGCATCGGCGGCCTGAGCAAAGCAGTAGGCAGCGATGGCTTTGGCACCAAATATCGCTATCGCACCGAAAGCGGCCAGCTTGATGGCGATGTGCTGCCAGTTGATTACGCCGCCAACGCCGCCAGCCTTGGCGCGGTGGTGTTTCGCGCATCGAATAAAGACGAGTTGGCAAACGCGCTTTTACAGGCACAGGCGTTGAATCAAACCGCCTGCATTGTGGTCGAAACAGATCGCAGTCAGCGCGTGGGGGGCTATGAAAGTTGGTGGGATGTGGCCGTCGCTGAAGTCAGCGAAAACCCAGAAGTCCAGAACGCCCGCGAAGGCTACGAAACAGCCAAACAAAAGCAGCGGCATTTTGTGTAGCCTAAAATTCGGAGAGATGGCGCTATGAGCAGCGTAACCCATTCAACTAGCACCTTCAAAACAGCCGACAACCTCGCCCTTCATACCGCCCGCTGGATGCCTGAATCGCCGCGTGCCGCCATCATCCTTGTGCATGGCTACGGCGAACACAGCGGGCGTTACGAACACGTCGCACAGGCATTAGCGGCCAGTGGCTATGCGGTATTCGCGCTGGATCATCGGGCGCATGGCAAAAGCGAAGGCACGCCGCGCGCGCTCATTCGCTCCATCGCCGCCGTTGTCGCTGATCTCAAAAAGTATGTGGATGCCATAACCGCGGAATTTCCCCATTTGCCGCGTCTCATGCTCGGCCACAGCATGGGCGGGCTGATCACCTGGGGCTATATCGTGCGTCACGGCAGCGATCTTTCCGGCGCAATAATCAGCGGCGCGCCAGTCAACGCCGATGCCAACGTATCGCCGCTGCTGATCGGCTTCGCCAATTTAGCCAACAAAATTTCGCCCGCGCTGGCGCTGGTAGACCTCACGCCGCTTGGTGAACTGAGTCATAACCCCCAAAATCAAGAACAGTTCGCCGCCGATCCGCTGAATTATCATGGCAAGCTGCCCGTAGGCACCGGCGTAGCAATCAATTCTGAAGCCAAATTCGTGCGCTCTAAACTACCAGAAGTCACCCTGCCGGTACTCATCATTTACGGCGAAGACGATAAGATCGTGAACCCATCCGGCAGTACGGCCGCATATGCGCTAATCGCCTCATCCGACAAAACGATCAAGGGCTACCCCGCCATGAAGCATGAGATCATGAATGAACTTGAAAACGATGTCGTCATCAAAGACATCATCCAATGGTTAGACGCGCATGTTGAGTGAGAGATACCCGACCGCCTAATTACATCTTAGGCATTCTTCTGGCATCTGCACGCCCAATGCTACCACTACTGCATTATCGTTACTCTGCGCTTGAATTGGTTCCCCCGCGCAGCTGCTGTTCTAGTTCAGCACGATCAAAATAGACCCGTTCACCGTCAAACAACTGATGTTCTGGATTCCACGGGAAGTGAATCACAATCAGCGTGTCTACCTTCATGCCCGTTGGCAGAATACCCGCCCACTCGTTGCGATGCGTCCCCGTCATCCGCGTCACTTCAATCACCCCTTGCGGGCCAATCACGATATCTTGAAGATCGAAATGTACGTCAGGAAACGCAAACAGAAACGTGGTGTAAAACCTGCGCGCACCGTCATGCCCTTCAAATCGCTGCCCTGTCGGAATGATTTCATATACGCAGGTCGGGGCTAAAGTGGCGATCAGCCCATCCAGATCGCGGTTATCCTCAGCAATCGAATGGTTAATCCAGATGCGACGAATTTTGTCATAAAGTTCCGACGTAATCGGCCATGCTAATCTTTCGCGAATAGTCGCGTTCGCTGAAGGCGCATCAGACATTGTGCCATTTCTCCAATGTACTAAAGAACATCAGTCGCTTTAACGCCGAAGCACGCAGCCTGCTGCGCCCTTCTTGGTTGAGCCAGAATTTCTTTACCGCTGTAAAATCACGCCAACTTCAACATCGCCAATCTCGCCGCCGCCGGCAAAGCCGATCACCACTCGGTACAGCCCGTCTCTCGGTATGCGGAATCCATCAATGACCGCATCCATATCAGCAATACCGCCGCCGCCATCATCATCCGAAAAGATCGGCGTGCCCGAAGGATCAAGCAGCACCAGCGCGGGATCCAGCGTATCCGCCAGCGCCTCGGCGCGTACCGTCAGCCTATCGCCAGCATTCAATCGAATCGGCAGCACAAAGCGCGTCGTGCCATCCATCGTCAGCGTGAAAGGTTCAGCCGCCATGCTCGCCGTAAGCCGTTCCACCTGCGGTGCTTCAAGCGTCATCCACGTATAGTAATCAGGCGCAGCCGCAGCAAAATCACCCGATGACCAGTGGGCAAACCCGCGCCCCAGATACGGGCTGCTCCAGCTCGGATCAAGCTCGATCACCCGATCATAATCCTCAATTGCCGCCAGATGATCGCCTGCTTCCTGTGCCAGCGAAGCGCGCAGGTAATAGCCCGATGCAGCATCCTGATCGTTTGCAATCAAATACTCTGCGTCGGCCAGTGCCAATTCCAATTGTTCATTCGCCCAATAAGCATAGCCCCGATTGATCCTCGCCTGCGCGTAAGTCGAGTCAATATCAAGCGACGCCGTATAATCCCTGATCGCCGCTAGAAAATTCTCTAATCTATAGAATGAATAGCCGCGATTATTGAAGGCCAGTGAGTCCCGCGGTATAAAGAACAACACCTTTGAGTAATCAATGATCGAGTCTTCATACCGGCCCAGTTCAGCTTCGGCAAAAGCGCGCGTAAAATAGGCGCTGCTATTTCTCGGCTCAAGCTCCAGCAGCGCGGTACAGGCCTCAATCACCAGTTCTCGATCTAGGTTTGAGCTGTCACAATAATCAACATCGACATCGCTCTGAGCATAAGCCGCAGCCGGAATCATCAGTATCAATATCGCCAGAAGCAGTAATCGCTTCATCGTTTTCCCTCCAAATAAGCAAATCCTCACCATTTCACTATACAGCGAATCGCTGAAATCAACATTCGTCCACGCCTCTCCGCCTTCCACCCCGTGGCGCTAAAGAGGTGTGATCGGGCGAATCACCGCCAAACTGCGAAAATATCGTCAGCATCATTGTCCGTCAGGTTGATCGCCGTTTCATCCCCCGACGCCGCGTAATAAATTTCCCAGTCGCTGCCATCATGCGCCATGAACACGCGCCCCCCGCCATTTCCGGAATAAACACTTCCGGCGGCGCTGTTTTCTGGCGCATCCGTTGCCCGTACTGGCTGTGAGTCGGAATCCTGCATATCCAGCAGATACAGCGCCAATTGGCCGCCATCAAGATTGCCGTCACGCTCCGAATAAAACAGAATATGCCGCCCATCTGCCAGCCACACCGGATACAAATCGTCCGTGATCTCATCCGTGATCCGCCGTAAATTCTCGCCGTCTGCCCCGACAGCATAAATTTCCTGATTGCCATCCCGATCGCTTGTAAACGCGATCTGGCTGCCATCCGGGCTTAATGATGCAAACCAGTCAATCGCTCCATTTTGCGAAAGGTTGGCCTCCACCGTCGTATCGCCTTCATGCCTGAAGCCGTACACTTCAAGATTCAAGTCGCGCAGCGAAATGAACAGCCCGTTCCCATCCACGCCATACCGGTAATCCCAGTTGAAGCGCCCCGTCCCTACAATATTCAGAATCGTCGCCAGATCGTTCACCACCCGCCGCTGATCGCTGCCATCGGCGTTCATCATATACGCGGTCAGTTCGCCAGTTTCAGCCCTATCCCGGCTGCTCACAAAGGTAGTCGCCCCGCCATCCAACGAATACGAAGGAAACGCATCATCGCCCGCATGGTTCGTCAAATTCCGTTCGGCGCGGGTGCCAAGTGTCATTTCGTAAATTTCCCAGTTGCCATCGCGATTGCTCATATAAGCGATCTGCCGCGTATCCGTCGGCAGCAGCTGCGCCGCCGGAACGAAGTCGGGCGTAGGGGGCATCGCGCAGCACAGCCTGATGATCTGTGCAATCACAATCACGATAATGCACACAAACAACCCCACAGCCAAAAGTCCAAGGGAGAAAAATGCAGGCTGGAGTCGGCGTTTGGGGCGCGGATTGTCAGACATGGTTGCAATCATTCAATAATATTCGGTGCATAGATTATAAGATCGCAAATCGAAAACGACACGAACGCGCCTCTCAGTGGGTAAAACCGCCTAGCGCCAGTGCCTTCCTGACGGCGCTAGAACAGTTCAAAAGTTTGAAAATTAGAACTAGATTAGACCGTTTGTTCTAATTTTCGAACCTAAAATCCAAAAAAACTATGCTATGCTGTTTTTTCGTTTTGTTCGTAAAGGCATCATTAGCAATAAAAATAGTCAATTTTCGTCGCCGCCGCCGTTGCCATTTCCGTGTTACAATCGCGGCGTTTTGAAGGCCAAAATCACAGGAAATTCCCATGCCGCAGAATGACTTTCTGTTTAGGGGCGAGCTAAGCGAACTCGATCCCGATATTGCCGAGCTAATTCATCACGAAACTGCCCGTCAAGAGCGCAGCATCATCCTCATCCCTTCAGAAAGCACCATTCCTGAAGCGGTACGTGAGGCGTTGATGTCGCCATTCACCAACATCTATGCGGAAGGCTATCCGCTGGATGAAACTCGCGCCATGACCCAGCAGCAAATTCTGGATTACAACGCCCGTCTGCCCGAATATCGGCGCATCTCTGATAAGCGCTATTACAAAGGCGCCGAATATGCCGATGTTGTCGAGAGCCTTGCCCGCCGCCGCGTTGCCGAGCTTTTCGCCACGCCGCAGTATCCCGCCGAAAAGCTGTTCGTGAATGTGCAGCCGCTTTCTGGCGCGCCTGCTAACAGCGCCATCTTCAGCGGCTTGATCAATGTAGGCGATCCGGTCATGGGCTTAGATCTGCTGCAAGGCGGTCATCTCACCCACGGCAGCCCCGTTGCCCGCAGTGGCAAGCAGTATCAGGCATTCAGCTATGGCGTAGACCCTGAAACCGAACGCCTCGATTATGACCAGATCCGCGTGCTGGCACTCGAACACCGCCCGCGCATCATCATCGCCGGCTATACCAGTTATCCCTTCGCCCCCGATTGGGCAGCCTTCAAGAGTATTGCCGATGAAGTCGGCGCCTACCTCATGGCCGATGTCTCGCATGTCGCCGGCCTGATCATCGCTGGCGTATTCCCAACGCCCGTCGGTATTGCCGATGTCATCAGCTTCACCAGCCACAAAACCTTAGCCGGCCCACGCGGCGCGGTCATCATCACCCATCGCAGCGACGTCGCCGGAAAAGTGGATCGCGCCGTATTCCCCGGTGAGCAGGGCGGCCCCCATGTCAACCAGATGGCCGCGCTGGCTGTATCCCTCCGCCTAGCGAAATCCGAGCAGTTCCACGAATTGCAGCGCCAAACCGTCGCCAATGCTGTACGTTTAGCCCAAAAACTGGAATCGCGCGGGCTGCGTATTCCCTATGGCGGCACCGAAAGCCATATGCTGCTGGTAGATTGTAAAAGCATCGTCGGGCCAGATGGCACCACCTTAAGCGGCGATCAGGCGGCGCGCATCCTTGATCTCGCAGGCATCACCTGTAACCGCAACACCATTCCCGGCGATCCTTCCGCCCTACGCGCTACCGGCATCCGTATCGGCACGCCATGGATCACCCAGCGCGGCTTCAAAGAGGCAGAGATTGATCGCCTTGGCGATATCATTGCGGATGTCCTCACCGCCTGCGTGCCTTTCAGCTATACAGGCCGCCGTCGCGCCGAACCCCGCGCCAAGCTGCCTTTCGCCGTGTTAGAAGCCGCCAAACTTGCGGTACGCGAACTCACTACTCAGGCGGGCATTGATACTGACAGCGGCGGTGATGAGTATCCGCACGTTTCGTACCCCGACGCCTCCGATACTGCGGCCTACACCCTATCTATTCGTGACATCGGCCATGCCGATCCCGCCGCCTTCCTTGATGTCGTCCTGACCAGCGATGTCTATACGCTCCCCTCCGGCCAAAGTCAGCCCACCGCCTTGCTCAACCCTGATGGTTCTCTGCTGGCAAAAGGCGTGCTTCAGCGTACTGGCAATGGCGGATGGCTGCTGCATGTCGAAAATGGCCGCCTCGTCGCCAACTGGCTGCGCGCAGTATCCGATGGTTTCGTGCTCATTGACGACACCGATCCCTACGCCAAAGCCCCCGGTCCCGTAGATGTGCAAATACTCAGCGTCACCAATACGCCTATATCAGGGAACGATTCCGCCTTCTCGAACAAAGCCTATGCCATCGGGTTGAACGGCGCGGCCTATACCGCCCCCGCCGATCCGCTGCCCGCCTTCTCGTGGGCAGAGCCGCAAACCGCTGAATTGAAGCGTACCCCCATCCACCCGCTGCATCTCGGCCTGAATGCGAAGATGGCGCCATTTGCTGGTTACGAAATGCCGCTGTGGTACAGCAGTGTGGGCGAAGAACATGCCGCCGTGCGTAAAAATGCCGGCGTGTTTGATGTCACCCATATGGGCGTTTTCGACGCGCGCGGGGCAGGCGCTGAAGCCTTCCTTGATCTAGTCGCCACTAACGAAGTGCGTAATCTCGCCGTGGGCGATTCGCATTACACCTATTTCCTTGATCTCAATGGCATACCGCTGGACGACCTGATGATCTACCGTCTGGCTCAGGATCATTTCCTGATCGTGGTCAACGCCTCAAATAACGATAAGGTTTGGGCGTGGCTGAACGCTGTCAAAAATGGCGAAGTGCAAATTGACGCCGCGCATCCCTCACGCAGGTTCACCGGCGGCGGCACTTTTGAACTGCGCGATCTTCGCAGCCCGGTGAACGGCTCCGACTGCCGCTTAGATATCGCCCTGCAAGGCCCAAACAGCAAGAATATCCTGCTCACCATGGCCGATGATGCCAGCAAAACCATCATCAACAAACTTCAGTGGGCCAATATTTCCCGCGTGAAGCTGAAAGGTCGGGATATCATCATCTCGCGCACCGGTTACACCGGCGAACGCATCGCCTATGAGCTGTTTGTCCATCCTAACGATGCGCTGGAATTATTCCGCGATTTAATTGATGCTGGCGCTGCCCCTGCTGGCCTCGCCGCCCGTGACAGCCTGCGAACTGAAGCCGGTTTGCCGCTTTATGGGCATGAATTAGGCGTCATCCTTGACGGCGCCTATACGCTCAACCCCGCCGACGCTGGCTTTGGCAATTACGCCAAACTCTGGAAATCATTCTTCGTCGGCAAGGCCGCTTTCATCGCCCACGAAGCCAAACGCGACGCTGAAATTTCCCGTTTCCGTCTGGTCAACAAAGGCGCGCGTCCGCCGCACCCCGGCGATCCCATCGTGGATGCGCGTGGGCGCGTCGTCGGCGTCGTCACCTCATGCAGTCTCGACAGTGAAGGGTATCAGTTGGGGCAGGCGCTCTTAAAAGAAGATACCCGCGCCGAAGGCACAGCGTTGGCCGTCTTTTGCAGCGCCGCCCGTACCCGCCAAGATAAGCCGCTTTCAACGCTCGGTCTCGGTGACCGCGCCCCTGTGCCAGAACCTATCGTTGTACTCAGTCGCTTTCCGAAAAAATAGCAGCCAATAGATGACCCCCTCAGCCAAGCCTAATCAACTGAGGGGTTCATCATCAACAAGCGTGCGCGCACACATCATAACTGCGCTATATTTAGGGTATATATTCGCTAATTTCATGAGAGAGAGATTCCGCGTGCAACCGCCAATCCCTAACTCCCCTAACGATCCAAATAAGCCAGATCGCGTCGAACAACTCGGCACTTACGAGATGATCTGGGATTGCAAGTTTTGTGGCGCAAAGAACCTACCCGCTAAAACCCATAAGTTCTGCCCAACCTGCGGCGCGGCGCAAGACCCGCAAACCCGCCGCTTCCCCTCAGATGCCGAGAAGATCGCCGTCAAGGAATATGTCTCCAAAGGCGCTAGTTTAATTTGTGCAGCCTGCGGCACGCCCAATGACGGCGATAGTCAATTCTGTATGCAGTGTGGCGCCCCGCTGGATCGTGCCGCTCAGGCTAAAACTGTCGCCAGCGAAGTGCGCGCAGAAACGCAGGCTTTCACCGCCGGTCAAGAGCGCGATCTTGCGCAGGAACGGCTGGCAGAAGACCTACCGAAGCCGCCCGCCCCTGCCCGCAAAACCAATCCGCTGATCTTGATCGCTGGCGCAGTCATACTCCTGCTCATCTGCGGCGGTATCATCTTCGCGCTCACCGCTAAACGTGAGGCAGCGGCGGCGGTGGTTGAACATGATTGGCAGCGTATTATCTTTATTGACCAGTTTACCAGCGTGCGCGATAACGCCTGGGATGATCAGGTTCCTTCAGATGCCTACAGCGTCAGTTGCAGCGAACGCCAGCGTAGCAGCCGTCAGGTGCCAGATGGCGAAGAATGCTCGGTTCGGCGGGTAGACAATGGTGATGGCACATTTAGCGAGCGCCGCGAATGTAATACCGTTTACCGCGATGAGCCGGTTTACGATAACTATTGCGCTTACACCGTTAACCGCTGGATTCCATCCCGCGAAGTGCAGGCGTCCAGCGCACAGGCCGAGGCCCCCTTCTGGCCGAATATCAATCTTACATCCGGCAGTTCGCTTGGCGCAGAGCGTGAAAGTGGGCGTGATGAACGCTATATCGTGATTCTGGACGTTGATGGCCGTCGTTACGAATGCAATGTCAACCAGCGTGCTTGGGAAGCGGCTGAATTGAACGAAACCTACAATATCAGCATCGGCGTTATCACCAACGCCCCCGATTGCTCGGCGCTGGAACAGTAAGCAGCTTAAGTTATAGCTCAGCGCCGATTTTGACCCTCACCCTAAAACTGTAGGGGCAAAGCATACTTTGCCCCTACAATTCACCCTCTGCCAATCTTTGAAAATTTCCACGATTTCGTTTTACCTCTTGATTATTTCCAATTATCGGTAATATAATCACAGTATTGAAACAATGAGGAAATCATGGACAAAATTGAACTGGTGTCCCATCCAACTCGCATGCGGGTAGTACTGATAATCGGGAATAGATCGCTTACTACGCAGCAGTTGGCAGCGCTAATGCAAGATGTGCCGCAAACCACCCTTTACCGGCACATCAACCTGTTGCTCGGCGGCGGCATCCTAACGGTTGTACGCGAGAGCAAAATACGCGGCACAGTTGAACGTGAACTAGCGTTGACGAAAGGTGCGGGGCGCATCGAGATGGACGAATCTGCCGCACTCTCGCCCGAACAAAGCGAGCAGATATTCACCACCTTTATGGCGATGCTGCTGGCAGATTTTCAGCGAGCGCAGTTGCAGCTTGAAGCAGGCATCCCGCCGGCTGTTTACACCCAGCAGCGCCTGTATCTGAGCGTTGAAGAATTGCAGCAGTTGAACCAGCAGATGGACTCTCTGCTCGCGCAGTATAAAGACCCCTCACGTTTACGCGAACACGCCAGCGCGCGCGCGTGGTTATTTACCGGTATCGCCATGCGCGATCCAGATGTTCCGCCCATAACTGAGGAGGCAGAGTAATGTTTCTTAACTTCACCCGAAGCGGCAGCCCTGATGCGCCGGCCATTTTCTTTTTACACGGCATGGCAATGGGGCAGTGGATGTGGTTTGATCAAACGCAGTACTTTGCCGACTACGACTGCTATAACGTAGATTTGCCGGGGCATGGTGGCAGCAATCAAATTGAATGGTGTTCGTTTGAGCATTCCGCCGATTGCGTAGCACAGCTCATAAAACATGAAACTTCTGGTAAGCCGGTCTATCTGGTTGGTATGTCGCTTGGCGCAATTGTCGGGTTACATGTACTCGCACAGCATCCAGAGCTGATCAATCGCGCAGTCCTCACCGGCGCACTTGCTGAAAGACCGCCGCGCTGGATCATATCCTTACAGGGCGGCATCCTCTCGGTGCTGCTGCCAACAACGTTCGGTAAAAAGCTGTTTGCGCGAATGTTGCATCTGCCACCCGACGCCATGCCGTACTACACCGAAAGCATCAGCGCCCTTTCAATGCCATCCTTCAAGCGTATTGTGTCTCAATTAGCAGACTACTCACCGCCAAAAGGACAGGGTCTAATCAATGTACCGACATTGTTTGTGACTGGAGAAAAAGATATCGCCGTAAACCGGAACGCAGTTCAGAAGCTGGCGCAGGAGGTGCCAGAGGCGGTTGGCGTCTATGCGCCAAGGCTGCATCATGGCTGGAATGGCGAAGACCCTGCATTGTTCAACGCCATGACGCGCGCGTGGATTGAGGAACTTCCGCTTCCCAAAAGTCTGATTCCAGCCGGATCAGCGCCAACGTGATCGGTGTTTCAAACCAGCCGATCACGCGCCCAAAAGCCTAAACCCGTTGGCGACTGGGGCGGGAACGCCGCTGCAAATCCTCATAGGAAAGCATCTGCCACTTCTTATTTTTTAGCCCGCGCCGGATGAACGGGTTTGCGACGATGGACATCATTGCTTCCTCATCGCCGCGCTGCAAGAAAGCATGGTAAATCACCACAAGGCGGGTTCCTGCGTGCCAAACGTGCTCTTCATAAATAGGATCAGTCAGCCGCCACCCGTTTTCCAGCGCCGTAATTAACGCATCACTTCCGGTATAAGTTTCTGAACCTGAGTGCCAGTGACGGTGCACGTCTGAATAGTCAACATGAAAATCGGTACTCTTTATCTCAGTCATAATTTTTCCTTACCTGATGAAACAGCAATAGTTTATATCTATTTTCATAAACGAAAGTTAAGCAGTGATGAAGAATTCACGATCATTTTCTACTTCTACTGTAGCATGAATCAACCAGCACTCGTCAAGCACCCATAGACCCTATGACCCATTAGATGCAAGGTTTCAGGTGTTTCTTTCGGAAATAGGATGATGCTTTGGTGAAACTGCCTAATTAACGATCACCCAGTCTGGGCATAGGGGTTGCTGCCAGTTGGGCTTGTAAAGCTTCCAACTGCGCCTGCTGCGAGGCAACTTGCGTTTGCATTGCTTCTATATGTGGCCGGGGCATGAAAAACAATTTCTCGTCTATATCTGTCGTCGCAAAAAGCAGCAGCAATAGTATCACGGCGAGAATTAGTACATCCGCCCAATCAAATTTGAACGAAATACCGGAAAATGGCCGCGCCCATACAGGCAAGCGTGGCAGCGGCGTCAGTTTAACATCAGCAGTACGAACGAATCCGCGCAGCAAGCGAGAGGTACGCAGTTCAATGGCCGCCCAACCGGGGGCAATATTGGGAATATAACGCACACGCTTATAGAAGCGGCGGTTGGCGCTGGCAAGCACTAGCACACGCATAGCTAGAAAGGGCTGCGAGTAATAGATTTCCAGATCCCCTTTGACCGAATATACACCAACTTTCCAGCGTCGATCATCCGTCGAAGGCAGTGGAACGCGCGGCGGTGTAGAAGATTGCGCAGAGGGCGGGGATTGCGAAAACGGTGATGAGGATCCGCTAGAACCAAAGCGTGGAGGTGGCATGTTGCCCGGTGCCGCCGGACGCGATAAAAATGCGCCAAAGGGTAAGGTAGGCCGCGCCTTCCCGAACGGATCTTTATCTTCGACCATATCGTCATCGTCGAAAAGATCGTCAGTATCTTCTGCAGGGCGATTAGTTTCTCCGTCGAAATTGAGATGGCTGTTTACAAAATCGTTAAACGCGCTCAAATCCTCTGGATCATCATCACCCACTGGCGGGATGCTATTTTCGGGCACGTTCGCTCCCATCAAACTCGCCTATACAAAGCGTACATTATCGCCCTGCATAGCATAGGTCATTATGGGTCAGACTCTCTAAAGAATCAATACGTCCAACGAATAATTTTGTTGCATACTGGTGAATTTGCGCAACATTCTATTTCATGATTGCATGCGAAGATCGCAAAAACGTATCCTTTCACCCCTTGATAACCTGCGCCGTTAATGCCACACTTTGGTGTACTAAGGCAATACATACACTAAGCAATCTAACAAGCGTTAGATCAGGTTACCCGGATAATCTTATGACATACATTCTCGGCATCGAAACCTCGTGCGATGAAACCGCCGCTGCCGTGGTCATTGATGGCACCACCATCGCTTCTAATATTATCGCCTCGCAAATTGATCTACATGCGCAGTACGGCGGCGTATTCCCCGAAGCGGCCTCACGCGCCCATGTTGAAGCCATCGGGTTGGTGGTCAACGAAGCTATTCGCGATGCTGGCATTGATTTCAGTAGGATCAATGCCATCGCCGTCACCCGCGGCCCAGGTCTGGTTGGATCGCTTCTAGTCGGTATCAACTATGCAAAAGGGTTGGCGCTGGCGAGTGGCAAACCGCTGTTGGGCATCAACCACCTTGAGGGGCATGTCTATTCGCTCTGGCTCACCCAGCCTTATCGTGAGGTGCGTTTCCCGGTTGTGGTGCTGCTGGTCAGCGGCGGCCACACCGAACTGCTGTTAATGCGCGATCATGGCAATTATGAGCGACTTGGTGGCACGCTGGACGATGCTGCTGGTGAGGCCTTCGACAAGGTAGGGCGCATGTTGGGGCTGCCCTTCCCCGGCGGGCCGAATATTGAGCGGGCGGCCATGCACGGCAATTCTGCCGCCTATAACTTCCCGCGGGCGCTGCGTGATGACAGCTATAACTTTAGCTTCAGCGGCCTAAAAACTGCCGTGATGCGCGAGGCCGTCGTTAGCTCCAGCATACGGCGCGGCGAAAAGGGGATGCAGGTACGCAGCGATATTTCGGTGAACGATATTGCCGCCAGTTTTCAACTCGCCGCCATCTCGGTGCTGGCCGAGAAAACTGCGCGTGCTGCCAGTGAGCATAACGCCACCGAAATCCTACTGGCCGGGGGTGTCAGCGCCAATCAAGCCCTGCGTCTCGCAATCCGCCAGGCCAGCGAACTGCCGGTACGCTATCCTCCGCTAAATCTGTGTACCGATAACGGCGCAATGATCGCCGCCGCCGCCTTTTACCGAATGCAAAGCGGCATGAAAGATGATCTCTTCACGCTTGATGCAATACCCATGTGGCCGCTGAATAACGAAACCTACATGGGCTAAAGGCCAATCTCGACCTTCACCCTTAATCTATGTATTCTTCTTGCGTATGTAGACGATAAAATGATCAGTTCGCAGGTCTTGGGTGCCGCTAATTTTTGCATCCATATATAACCTCCCCGAAAGTTTAGGGCGTTTGCGCGCAACTTCTTGGGAAAAATACTCGTATTATCTAACATGAATACCTGTAGCTGGCATATTCTCTTCCTGCTTGCATAGGAGGGGGTCAGCATAAGTAGTAATCAAGGTGTGGGCTTTCACACGTATTTGCGAGGGTGCATCGTTATGCCTGATCATCAATGGCGCGGTCCAAGAAATAATGTGATACCTGTCGCTATCTTCCTCGGCATCATCATCCTGATCGGATTCAAGCTCCCTTGGTGGATGTGGCTGTTATTTTTCATGTTTGGCGTGCCTACATTCACCCGTCTGGCGCGTAAGTGGATGGGCGGAAGCAGCCCCCACACCAACCAAAGACACTACTCCCAATCGCGTCGCCATACTTCGTATGATCGCCGCTCCCGTGAAAAACGCTATCGCAGCGATAGTTGGCGGCACGATGACGATGATGATGATGATTGGGATGACGACGACGACGATGACGATGACGATTGGCATGAAAAACCCAAACGTCGCCCTATATATACGGTTGGCGATGATGGCGAACTGGTCGAATTGACAGATGAGCCGCCCGTAGAACCGCGAAAAGCCAAACGTACCAGCGGCAGCGAAGATGGTTATGAGTTTATCTAAGCAGCTCACCCAAAAATCTATCGTTTCTCAGCCCTGTGAACAGGGCGCAGTATTGGCCGAATGGCTTCAGTCAGTCTCTGACATTCAAGGAATGGCGCTGCCTTTGCCCTGCCAGTAATGACCTTGGTCGTGTTCGTATCGTCCGGCTTTCCGTTACAATGAGAGTTGAGAATAATGCCTGTACCAGCCCTTGGAGGCTACTTGATGGCGATTGCTGAAGGTCAGCAACTTGGTCAATACAAAATCGTCGGCCAAATCGGACACGGCGGCATGGCGACGATCTATAAAGCCTATCATGCCCGGCTAGATCGCTATGTTGCTATCAAGGTGCTGCATCAGGGCTTCCTACAAGACGAGAACTTTTTAGCCCGCTTTGAACGGGAAGCCCGCATCGTGGCTAAACTTGAGCATCCGAACATCGTGCCAATTTACGATTTTGCCGATGTTGACGGCCAACCGTATCTGGTCATGAAATATCTTGAAGGGAAAACATTGAAGGCGCTGAACGCCGGACATGGTATTTCCCTCAGTGAGATTCTACGGATCATGCCGCCTATCGCTTCGGCGTTGGACTTTGCTCATCGTGACGGCGTGCTGCACCGCGACATCAAGCCTTCCAACATCATCATCGGTGAAGACGGCACTCCCTATCTCACTGATTTTGGCCTTGCGCGCATGGCGCAGATGGGCGAAAGTACCCTTAGCGCCGATGTACTGCTCGGCACGCCAAATTACATCTCACCCGAACAGGCTATGGGCCGCCGGGACGTGGATGCCCGGACGGATCTCTATTCGTTGGGTGTTGTGCTTTATGAGCTAGTGACCGGGCGCGTGCCTTTCAACGCCGATACCCCCTATGCTGTAATTCATGATCACATCTATACCGCCCTGCCCGCGCCGCGCAGCATCAATCCGGAAATACCGCCGCAGGTTGAGGCGGTATTGATCAAGGCGTTAGCCAAAAATCCTGATGACCGTTACAGCAGCGCCGGAGAGATGATCACCGCCTTTACCGCGGCAGTCCGCACCTCCGGCCTAAAATCGCTGCATGTTCAGCATCCTATTAATGATGCAGATGCGGAAACGCCGGACGCCGCCTTTGATCCATTTGAAGCCGTGATCAACCAGCTAGACGCCGAAGAGCATCGAGATACCGTATTGCTCAATATACCGCCTACCACATCGAAATCGCATCCACCTAAGCACAATCTAAGCGTCAACCTGAATGATGGCAAGCTCAACGCACACGTTCAATGGGGCGACACCCAAAAATCATGGCAGCTTGACACTGATAAACTCAACCAGCAGTTAAACGATGCGGGTAAAAAGGTGAACGATGCGCTGCAAAGCGCCATTAGCGAAGATCATACGCCCGCTGAAAAACCCAAAAATAAGCCTAGCCCATGGAAAGAAGCGGGAACGGCGCTGATTGATGCCATTGAAGATGGTGTGGAAAACCTTTCCGGAGACGATGGCCTCTATCTCGATACGCCCGAAGCCGCCCGTAAGCGCGCTAAAAAACAAGTGGATAAACGCCATGAATTTTCCATCCACTTAGCGGTTTACGTGGTGATCAATATTCTGCTCTGGGTTATGTTCGGGACAACGGGCATTATCGACAGTAACTTTCCCATCCCGCTGGTCGTCATGTTTGGTTGGGGCGCAGGGCTGGTCGCTCACGCTATTGAGACGTATTACGAAACTGGCAAGCGCGCGGCAAAAAGAACACAGTCCATCTTCGATGCCTATTACCGGGCTTACGGGCAAAACTGGAATCGTCAGAATAAAAAAGCCCTGCGTAAAGTGCGCAAAGCGGTTATCAAGCCAATGGACAAGCGCCGCGAATTCCTTCAGCATCTCAGTGTATACGGCATGATCGTCCCGCTGCTGTGGATTATTTACGGTTTCACAATTGACGCAACTGGCAGCGGTTTCCCATGGCCGCTGCTCGCCATGCTCGGTTGGGGAATCGGTCTGGCAGCGCACGGCATAGACACGCTCAACGCCGTCCGCGAAGACACGGCTGTTGAGCGCCAGATCGAGCGCGAGGCACAGTATTTATATGATGCTGGCAGCAGCCGTTCCAAACGCAAGAATGACGCTATGAGCCTTGATCAGCTTCAGGATGACGAACCTGAGATACGGTTCAGCAGTGATGGCGAGCTAACTGACAGCATGGTAGAGCAATTACGACGGGATGACCCGCAATCGCGCAAACGATAAACTATTCCCCTGCAAATTTACCTGTATCATCAAAAGATGCCCTTATGAGCATCTTTTGCTTTTATTAGAGCTTCTTCATCAATGTCGAACATTCAAACTGGCAAATCGCACCCATCTATCCCCACCCATCTCCCCCTCCGTTTTTGGCTTATTCTGCTGCTGATCGCCGCTGCTGCCCTTGTCGCACGGCTGATCCCCAACCCGCGCACCATAGACGACGCCTTCATCACCTTTCGCTACAGCCGTAACCTGCTGGATGGTCTGGGCTTCGTTTATAACCCCGGCATCCATACGTTAGGGACAACAACCCCACTCTGGACGCTGATCATGGCCTTCACTGGCGGCCTGCTCAATGGCCGCGATTTCCCGGCCTATGCGCTCGCCCTTAGCGCTGCCGCCGACGCGATTACCTGCATCCTGATCTTTCTATTGGCGCGGCGGCTCACCCGCAGCGACTATTTCGCGGCGATCCCTGCCCTCTTGTGGGCTGTCGCGCCGATGAGCGTCACTTTCGCGATTGGCGGCATGGAAACCAGCCTGAATATCCTTTGGATGTTCGCCGCCTTCAGCCTTTATATCCTCATCCCGACAGCCGAATTGCCCCGCCGCAAACGCTGGCGCGAAGCCGCCATCGGCATCTGTGCGGCGCTGGGATTCCTCACCCGCGCCGATGCCGTGCTTTGGATCGCGCCGCTCTTAGGTTGGCAGTTCTTAGAAGGACTTCGCACCCGCCGCCTCCCGCTGATCACGTGGTTGGCAGTTGGGATAGTACTATTGCCCTGGGTCATTTTCAGCATCGCGCAGTTCGGCTCGCCCATCCCCAACAGCGTCACCGCCAAGCGCAACGCCTATCTGATAGAGCCGTTATCAGCTTTCGCCGGCCTTTTACGCACCTACTCAAATCTATTCTTCGCTTTCGATACCTTCGGCAGCATCGGCACGATGATCAGCGGCATCATCGTGCTGGTCTGCACGCTGTTCGCCTTCCCCTATACCACCCGCAAACTGCCGCGTATTCTGCCGTTATTCCTCTATCCGTGGCTCTATTTTGCGGTCTTTTCCGCCCTGAATCCGCTGATGTTCCGCTGGTATTTTGCCCCGCCGCTGCCTGCGCTCATGCTGGCGGTATTCACGGGGTTCTGGGCATTATTAGCCCCGCTGCAAAATACCCGTATCAAAGCCGCGATCCCGTTTATTGCTGGCGCCTTTGGCCTGCTGTGCCTGATCACCTCACTCAATGCGTGGACGCTGCACCCCACCCACGGCGCAAACCGCCCCGCCCCACAAATGGCCTGGCATGAAATTGAGCTGCTCTATCAGGAAATGGGCGAATATCTGCGCGACGATCTCGGCGTGACGGCTGAAACCCGCGTCGCTTCAGCCGATATTGGGGCAATTGGCTTTTTCAGCGGCGCGACGATTGTAGATACTGTTGGGCTGGTGACGCCAGAACTGCGCGAATACTATCCGGTGGATCAGGCGATCATCGTAGAAGGGCAAAACTACGCCATCCCGCCGCAGTTGATTCTCGATACTCAACCCGAATTTTTAGTGACGATGGAAGCCTTCGTCCGCTATGGCCTGGCGCAGCAGACGGAATTTCTAGAACAATACACGCTGATCCGCGAAATTCCAACGGGATTCTACGGCGACAGCATGCAGTTGTGGGGGCGAAACCCCTGATTTAACCGAGCGTGTGCCGCCAGACAGCAGCATACGCCTCCCACACTGGCCGCAGCAAAGCGCTACAGCGGTTTACGCGCCACTTCCCATGCCAGATGGTTGATCTCTGGCAGGATCAGGCGCTCAAAAGCCACTTCTACCGCGTTCGGGCTGCCGGGCATCGAAAAGATCACCGTGCCTTGAAACACGCCCGCTGTCGCCCGCGAAAGCATCGCCGCCGCGCCCACTTCATTGAAGCTGAGCATCCGGAACAGCTCGCCAAAACCCGGCATCGTTTTTTCCAGCATCCGGCTGATCACGTCATAGGTGGTATCGCGCGGGCTGATGCCGGTGCCGCCATTGAACAGGATCAGGCGCACATTTGGCAGCGCCGCAAAATCGCGCAGCGCCGCCGCCACCTGATCCGGCTCATCCTTGATCAGCCGGTAAGCGGCAATCTCATGGCCGGTCTCATCGCAGCGGCGTTTCAGGTAGTGATAGTTAGTATCGGTTTCCGGCGTGCGGCTGTCGCTGACCGTGACGATTCCCAATGTGACTGCCGCGTTCCCGGCGAGTCGCCGGTGTTCGGGTGTTCCCATCCTTAGCGTCCGCCCGCCGCAGAGGGGTCGGTTCTGGCTTCTAACCGTTGATTTTCGCCTGTGGAGCGTAGCCCGGCTTTGTCATTTTCACGACTTCCAACTTCGTCGCTGCTTGTTGACAACGTATCGGCTTCGGGCAGAACTGTGAGGTGCAGCTTGCGAATACGGCGGTTATCAACTGCGTTAATGGTGATTTTGAGATGGTGTTCCGGCACATTGAAAGTTTCACCGATTTCCGGCACACGCCCCAACGCCGAATACACATAACCGCCAATTGAGTCGTTATCTTCAGATGGCAGGTCAATATCTAGAAGTTCGTTCAGGTCTTCAATATTCATGCTGCCATCAACCACATATTCATGCTCGCCAAGCTGCAAATATTCGGCCTCTTCGTTGATGTCGTATTCATCCCGAATATCGCCAACGATCTCTTCAAGCAGATCTTCAATCGTGACCAGCCCGGCAGTACCGCCATACTCATCTACCACGATTGCGATATGCGACTTTGCCGCCTGCATTTCCCGAAACAGCATATCTGCCCGTTTGGTTTCAGGCACAAAATACGCCGAGCGCATCAGCGAACGAATCGTGGTCTGGTCAAACTGCCCGCGCTGCCATGCCGTCAAAATATCTTTGGCATAGAGCACGCCCTTAACATCGTCAATTGAATCGCCATAGACGGGGATACGCGAATGCCCGCTATCAACGATCTCTTTCAGCGCGTCTTGGACGATACTGCCAAGCTCAACGGCCACAATATCCGGCCGCGGCACCATCACTTCGCGCGCCAGCGTCTCGCCAAATTGCAGCACCGAGTAGATCATCTCTTTTTCTTCGTCTTCGATAGCGCCGGTCTTTTCGCCAACATCCACCAGCGTCATAATCTCTTCTTCGGTGACCGCTTTTTCAATCGGTTCAGCACCGTTAATCTGCGTCAGCAATTTACTGATTTGCATCATCAAAATGACCAACGGGCTAAAGATGACCACGAGTATGCGCGTAACACTGGCGACAGCGTTCAACGCCTGATCGGCATAAAGCTGCCCGTAGGATGATGGCACAAGATCGCCAAAGACATAGGTAATGAGAGCCAGCGGCAGCAAAATAGCAACATAGATCAGCAGCTTGGTGGTATCCGCAGCATCAGCAAATTGGGTTAGCACAATCGGATCAGCGATATTGATCACTGCCAGCGCCACAATGGCAAACCGCGCCAGCATCAGCACGAGTTGGGTCGTGACATATAAGCGTGGCAAATCTTCCGAAAGCTGAAGCGCGCGCCGCGCTTGTTTATCACCGGCTTCACTGCGTTCGGCAAGAGGCTTACGCCGGTAATTTGTGAGCACGGCATAGGAAAATTCCATCCATGCATTTATTGCGAGTAAAGCGAGGAGGGCGACAATACTGGCTAAACTGGACTCGTCCAAGTGTTCCTTTCCTTAATTAGCGGACGATACGGAGAATCTAAAACCGGGCAGCGCGTTATCACGATTCAACGCGGCGCCCGGTATTTGCGCTCAGAAATGCTCCTACTGCCACTAGATCGGCGTTGAGGAGGCTGATCTGATGTTTCGTTTATCACTTGCGGTTTTTACACATTCTCGTAACGATGGAGATCATTGTAACATAATAAATTTCATGCTCGCAAGGCATGCATCTCTGAATTTAATGATGGCTTATGGCTTTAAACCCTGATTTTCAAGCGGCGCTGGCATCTATCATCAGCCCCATTTACGCCGCAGATCTTCCTGATAACCTAGAGGCTATGCAGCATTGGCTGGATCAGCTCAACCTAACCACACCCGGCTACCCTTTTATTACTGTGGCCGGATCGGTTGGCAAGGGAAGCGCTGCGCTGGCGCTGGCGCGGCACTTCGCGGAGATTGGCCGGCGGATCGGTTTGTACACTAGCCCGCACCTGCACAGCTTTCGCGAACGTTTTCAAATTGATGGCGTGATGATCTCTCAAAAGAAATTCGCGCATCATGCCAAGCGTGTCATCGCCTTAACCCAAAATAGCGACGCACAGCCCAGCACCTTTGAAGCAGCGACAATGATCGCCATTGACTGGTTTACCGCCGAAAAAGTTGATCTTGCCATCTGCGAGATCGGCATGGGCGGGCGTTTTGACGCGGTGAACGCTGTGCCTAATCAACTCGCCATCTTCACGCCGATTGAGCGCGAGCACGCGGCGGCATTAGGGGGAACATTAGAATCTATCGCATGGCATAAAGCCGGCATCCTGCAAAACGACGGCGTTGGCATCAGCCTGCCGCAAAGCTCTACGGTGAAAACGGCGCTTGAACGCGAAGCAGAGTCCAAAAATGCGACGCTGATATGGGCGCGAGATGAAAACGCCCTGCTTGAATATGCCAGTAGCATTATTACGCCTGAGCTACCGATCAAAATTTCGTCTCACGGGCATCAATGGGCGGATCAACTTCCCGGCCGATTGGAAGTTGTCTCTTCTGAAGAACGCACCTATATCCTTGATGGGGCGCATACTGTGCGGGGCGCTGCCCGCCTTCGCGCACATTTGGATACTTATAATCAGCAGCCGATCTTGCTCGTTGCGGCGCTCCTGCGCGATAAGCCCGCGCCAGAGATTCTGGCGTTGTTCGACGATCCGTTGTTTACAATCTCTTTGACATCACTGCCCGGTCACCGACGCGCAAATCCACAGGATATAATGCAGGAATGGAAGCCAAGCCATGCGAAAGTTGAAATTATCGAAAATATCGCTGAAGCTTTCAACAGAGCTGCCCATTCCCGGCAACGCCTGATCGCCATCTGCGGATCATTAAGGACTGCGGCTTTAGCCCGTGAAACATTAGGGCTACTCTCAAATACCGCGCTGATAGAAAGCAAGTTCACCCGCAGTTTGTTTGAAAGTGATTCTTATTTGCGCGGAATTCGCTAAGATTAACTGTTACAATGCTGATTGTCCTTTTGCTTTCACAACAAATATTAATGTTAAAATGGGAAATATTACGTTTCTGATTCAATAATATCCATTAGGAGACGATGTAATGGGAAGAACCAAAATTCTTTTGGTTGAAGATGATCCCAATATCAATAAACTCATTAGCGACTACATGGCAGCACGTCATTTTGAAGTGATCGGCTTTAATGATGGGCCGGAAGCGCTTGAATACGTTGGACTGCGCGGCTTACCCCACATCGCCTTAATCGATCTCACGCTTCCGACGATGCATGGTTTTGAAGTGAGCAGTCGTCTTAAGGGGATGGCAGATGTGCCAATTATCTTCATTACCGCCACCAGCGATACCGATACCATCGTTACCGGGCTTAAGAAATACGCTGAAGATTTTATTGTAAAGCCGTTTGAACTGCGTGAATTGGAAGCGCGCATTCAGGTTGTACTGGCACGCATGCCCAGCCTTGACTACGCCAATGAGCCAATTATCCATGTTGACGATCACCTGAGTATTGATTTTGCCCACAATCGAATTACGCTTGACGGGTACGCAACCGGCCTTACCCCAACAGAGTCAGTACTGCTGCATGTGCTGCTGCGTAATGCCGGGCGGGTAGTTGAAAATCGGCTATTGATTGCGCGTGTATGGCCTTCTGAAGTAGTCTATGAAGATACCTTGAGAGTTCATATGCACCGCCTGCGTAGAAAGTTAGAGGCCGATTCGCATCATCCTCACTACGTTCGTACTGAACGTGGCATCGGGTATATATTCACAGTGCGCCCGCAAGATTCAATTGAGGCTGAAGCCGAGGAAGAAATTGCCGGGCAGGGTGTATAACGCGCAGTATGTTTAAAGCATCAGGCAAGCCAGCCCCCATGCTGAATACAATTCAAACGCTTGTCAATTCACTTGCGAACAAGGCGAAGGCGGAAATCGCTTTGTTCGCAGTAAATTCCGATAGTGGAAATAGTTATTCTCTGCTTTCTACAACGGCGGATTTTCCGCTCAATGATGTTGATGGGCTTACGTATCGCCTCAAAACGATTGCTTTCGAACCCTATCAACCGGTTTATATTGATGCGCAGTTGAATTTCTCAGCGCTATTTCGATCTGCTATCGCACTCCCCCTCTATGCTCTTGACCAACAGCTTGGCGCGCTGATCTTCGCAAGCAGCGATGATGCGCTAAATGAGACCATTCTGAATGACGATCTCTCATTAGAATTAAACATGCTGTCTCTAGCGTTGGAAAATCGCTTTTTACGCGAAGTGACCGCTTTCCACAGCACCATAGGACAGGCCATTTTAGACACAGCGGAAAAAGTTGCGGAATTCCCTTCTCCTCAGGAACTTGTCGAAACGCTGCATGATCACCTGTTTCCACCAGAAATTTCCGGTTGTGCCATTTTACTTTATGGCCCGCTAGACGAAACCGAGCCGGATGCACCCTTTGAATTCATGGAAATCAGCGGCGTATGGACGCGGAAAAGAGGCGCTGGCGGGGGGCTTGGTGTTCGGCTGAGCGTTGAAGACTATCGCAAGCGACTGGCGCTTCTGGAACAGACAAAATTTCATGTCTTCCATCAAGTTAGCCGCGTCCTGAATTTTTTCGATCCATTAGTGAGGGGGCTGCTGCGCGCCGCAGATATGCAGTCATTAGCTGTCTTTAATTTGCATGCGGGCGGCCGATCACGCGGGATTCTTCTGCTTACGTCCGATGAGCACCGTCACTTCACGCCCTATAAAGTCTACATCTACCGCACGATCGCAAAATATATGGCGTTAAGTATTTTCGGCTATATCACCATTCAGCAGCGCAATCGCGTACACGAAATGCGGCGGGCGATGCTTGATGCGGTCAGTAATGGCATTTTGCTGGTGCATCCCGGTTCAAACGGCGGGCATGTGATCAGCAGTAACGCCAACTTCGAACAGTTTTTCGATCTGTACGAAGCGAGTTTGTCTGGAAAAACGCTGGCATCCGTTCTCGCTGAAATGACACTACCGGAAGATGTACGGCAATCTCTTACGCAGCAGTGGATCAATAGGCCAGTACGCTCCAACGACACCCGACAGGGCGAATTTCGGATCGTACACAGCAGCGGACAGCCATTGGAAATTCTATGGAAAAGCACGCCTGTGTATCAAGAAGGGCATGTGCGAGGCCGTGTGTATGCCTTCCACGATGCCACCGCAGACCGTGCCGCTGCCCGAATGCGCGCCGAATTTCTATCCCGTATTTCACATGAATTACGAACGCCGCTGACATCCATTCAAGGTTTTGCCGAATTTATCCTTGAGGTCGGTGGCGATGATCTGCCTGCAGCAGTTCATGAGTATACGCAAATCATTTTGAGCAGCGCCAAGCATCTAAAAGCCATCATCAGCAACATTATAGACATCACACGTTTAGATGCCGGTCAAATTCAGCTTGTTCGCGAGTTTAGAAATCTGCCGGAGATTCTCAAAGAAACGGCAGCCAGTATGGAGCCACATTACCGCAAACGCGGACAGAAAATTAGCTTGAAGATGGACGATTGGCTGCCGCCCGTCAATATCGATCTCACCCGCATCAGACAGGTACTCATTAATCTCACGTCCAACGCCATAAAATATGCGCCAGAGAACAGTGAAATACAGATTCACGCAAAATACGTAGTCCATATGTCTGATCTACCAGAAAGTTCACCCTCAAATATCGTGCTGCCAGCACTGCTCATCAGCATCTATGATGAAGGCCAAGGGGTAAGCATTGAAGATGCAGAGCGTATCTTCATGCCCTTTTTCCGCACCGAACAAGCGCGGCGAGATCGTATTGAAGGGGTCGGTTTAGGCTTAACCATCGTGCAAAGTTTGGTTGAGGTGCATCAAGGGAAAGTATGGGTTACCCCAACGCCCCTATCGAGTGGGGGATGTTTCATGTTCACGCTGCCGGTAGCCCGCAAACCAGAGATTTCCTGAGACGAAACCACTCTTGCATTGCGCCCTGACTCGCGTATACTAATCGGCATCTGCGGGCAATTAGCTCAATTGGCAGAGCACTCCTTTGACGTGGGAGTGGTTAGAGGTTCGAGTCCTCTATTGCCCACAATCTAAGATCCAATCCGAACAAAAGCCAGCGGGGGAAACTTCGCTGGCTTTTGTTTTGTCTGTACCAACAGATCTACCCCCGATAAAATCGAATAATAGTTTCCCCAGGCGAATACAATAGAAGCGGTGCGCAGGCAATTCTGAAACCCAGAGAAGCGGAATTGGGAAGCGCGAAGAGCACTTTTTAGATACTTGGGGACAGAGGGCATTATCCGCCCGCGCCCGCTTCAAAAATTCGGGTTTGGTAATGCAATAGATTTCGGGCAGTCACGCCGCTTACACATCAGAACCGCCCGAAATTGTTTATCACTACCTTACCACCTTGAAATTGAACAGCGGACTTTGCAGCGCGCTAAACAAATTCAACCAGATGGGCAAAATCATCTCAACCCCGCGCGCTGTGGTGATGTCACCCAGATCAATCACGGATTTCCAGCCAAATTCGCGCTTGAGAAAGTCAGTCACTTGAGCTTTTGCGGCAGAATCATTGCCGCTGACAAAAACATCGTGATCGCCGGATAACAGCGCCGGATTAACCATCACATTTGTATTCATCGTACTGAGCGTTTTGACTACTTTAAGGTGTGGGAAGGCGCGTTGAATCTGTTCACCCAGCGAGTCTGTATTACAGACTGAGAGCGTTGGCGGCATTCCCTTGGAGAAGTCAAGAGGGTTGGCAATGTCAAGAAGCACCTTATCGTTCAGGTTGCTTTCGCCAGCCATCTTCAACGCCTCTAGCGAACCAGTTCCCGATGTACAGTTGAACAGAATTTCCCCGAAAGTGGCAGCATCTTCAAAAGTACCGAGTTGAATTTGCGGGTTTTGCTGAAGCCATACCCGAAAGGGAAGGTTGCCCATAGAATCTGGTTCAGTGACCGCGAGCGTCTTATCTATACTGCGTGTGCCGATCATCGTATTATGCCCCAGTTGGGCCAACTTCGCGCCGAACGTCCGCCCAACCACGCCTGTACCAAGAATGCCAATGTTCATACTGTATGCTCCTTTTAGATCTGTCTTAGGCTAACGAGTAGGATAAAAAGTCTGGCAACGACTCCAAGTGCAACTTCATCTGATAGATCATCGTGTCCCTTAGTGCCGCCAGCCCAGCGTTGCTTGGTTAAGCGATTCCACTTCATCCGCAGTCAAAGAGAATTTCAGCGTCTCGGCATTCGCTGTTGCTTGCCTGCCATTCTTCGCGCCAGGAATGGGAAGCACGATTGGGTTTTCGATCAACCAGCGCAGAGCAACTTGACTCGGGGTCTTTGAATAACGCTCCCCAATTTCACCTAGAAGTTTTATCGTGGGCTGGATCGCCTCTAATGTCTTGCGATTGTATTGGGGCTGGATGCGCCTGAAAAATCCACCCGGCCGATTTTGCGCGGAATACTTGCCTGTTAGCCTACCGCCCGCCAGCGGGGAATAGGCGATGAGCGTAATCCCCAATTCGCGGCACGCATCAAGCACGCCATTCATTTCCGGCTGACGATGAAGCAGCGAATACTCAACTTGATTCGATGCCAGCGGAATCCCGCGTTTGGCAAGCGCCGCGTGTGCCTCACGCATCTGTTCAGCTGAATAGTTGCTCACGCCGACCGCGGTAACTTTTCCAGCCTCGACCGCATCGGCCAGTTGATCCATCAACTTGGAAATGGATACTCCCCTCATAGGGAAGTGATGCTGGTACAGGTCAATCGTATTGCGTCCAAGACGTGCAAGACTCGCCTCCAGTTCATTTGGAAATTGTTCCGCGCGAAAAGAAAAACCTCCCGGAAACTTGGAAGCGATCAACACATCTTTGCCGGGCGCAAGTTCTCCTAAACGGCGCTCGGATGCGCCGCTGCTGTACATGGCGGCGGTATCGAACAAATTCACGTCTGCCTCAAGGCTCAATTCGAGCGCACGTTTCTCCTCTTCAAATCCATGAGCGCCGCCATAAGCGATCTTGGCAGGGTGAAAACGAGCAAGCCCCTTTGCATCACCCCACGTCATCGCGCCTAAACCAAGGCGTGGCACTTTTAAGTTACTGTGACCCAATGATGCCCGGTGTTCCATTGATTATGATCTCCCCCTCCGGTGAGTTCCCAAACGCATATACATTTTATTCCCCGCTGGATCTTCAAATTGCATTCCGTGTTCTATCCGTGTAAGATGAGATAGACAGGTCTGTACCATTTATAATACAGACAGGTCTGTATACTGTCAATCATTATTTCTATATTGTTTTTTATTGGCCTCACAAGTGCTAAATTCAGTGAGACATTGAATACTATTGGCAGCCAACTTTTTCTGAAATTATCGGGAGTGAGAAGTAAATCGTGACGGAATTAAAGGGAGAGGCAAGAACATCGGCACGTGAAGTCATTCTACAGACGGCCGCTGCTCTTTTCTTTCGCGAAGGTTTTCGGGCAGTTGGCGTTGATACAATCATCAAACAGGCCAATGTGGCAAAAATGACGTTGTATCGCCACTTCCCCACTAAAGATGATTTAATCGTTGCCTATTTGCAGGACACCAACGGTAAGTTTTGGGCGTGGTTCGATGAATCAACCCGCAATTTGGAAGACCAGCCAGTGACTCAGCTTATCGCCTTTTTCAAGGCATTGGAAAAACTGGTGACATCCCCGCAGTGTTATGGCTGTCCGTTCCTGAATGCTGTTGTGGACTTCCCAGAGAACAACCACCCCGGGCATCAGGTAGCGCTGGAGCATAAACTGTTGGTGCGTGCTCGCTTCTATGAGCTAGCTCAACAGGCGGGCGCGCATGCGCCCAATACTTTGGCTGACCAGCTTCTCTTACTTATGGACGGAGCCTTTATGGCCGTGCGTATGTACGGCATTAACAATCCCGCCACGCATGTTGCTGAAGCCGCGAGGGCGCTTATCGCAGCACAGATCACCGAATAGCGCGAACAGCAGGGTCTATCATGAGGAATTGACATTACCGCTTATCCACAACACGCCCTAACCGCTCAATTTCGCGTTGACAGCGCGGGTTACTTCGCCATCTGCCACCAAACGCCGCGCAGATTCGATGAACTCATAAAGGATGGTATCCTGCTCAATGAACGGAATATGCTCACGCACCAGATCATAAGCCGCCTGCGTCCCCTGACCGAGATGCGCGCCATCCCTGACTGCCGCCTTACGAAAGTCAATTCCCTGCGCGGCAGACATCAGCTCTAGCGCAAGAATGCGCTCCACATTACCTACAACCTGTCGCAGTTTTAGGCCGGCAGTACAGCCCATGCTCACGTGATCTTCAACATTCGCGGAAGTTGGGATCGTATCCACGCTGGCCGGATGTGCCAGTATCTTACATTCAGTTGCCAAAGCCGCCGCCGTATACTGCACGATCATGAACCCAGAATTTACACCGCCATGATCGGTCAAAAACGCCGGAAGCACCTGGGTATTCGATGCCTGATCCACGAGCCGCATAATCCGCCGCTCTGAAATATTGCCTAGCTCACTGACAGCAATCGCCAGATAGTCCATGCCGATAGCCAACGGTTCCCCATGAAAATTGCCGCCAGAAAGCACATCAATTTCGCCGGTTTCCTCATCAATGAAGATCAGCGGATTATCCGTGACCGCGTTGATTTCAATCTCGTTCAGCCAGCGCACATACGCTATCGCATCCCGCGCCGCCCCGTGAACCTGCGGAATACAGCGCAGCGTATAAGCGTCTTGCACGTTAGTAGGATCATTCCCGCGCGTAAATTCGCTGCCCTCTAAAATAGCGCGAAGGTAGGCGGCACAGTCCAACTGGCGGGGAAATGGACGTAACTTTTGGATGCGCTCATCGAACGCCCGCGTCGTGCCGTGAAGCGCTTCAAGACTCAGGCAGCCCGCAATATCAGCAATCTGGCTCAGGTTTTCCGCTTTTACGGTTTCTAATACCCCCATCGCGCACATCACCGATGTGCCGTTGGTCAGCGCCAGCCCCTCTTTGGCGGCAAGTTTAATCGGGCTTAAACCGGCGCAGCGCAGCGCTTCTTCGCCAGAGAGAATTTCACCCTGATATTCCGCGCGCCCAGCGCCCATCACTACCAACCCCATATGCGCCAATGGCGCCAGATCGCCGCTTGCGCCCAACGATCCCTTTTCAGGTATGACCGGATGAATGCCGCTGTTCAAGAAGCTCAAGAGTTGGCTCAAGGTCTCTACGCGAATGCCAGAATGCCCACGCGCAAGCGTATTGGCGCGAATCAGGATGATCGCCCGCGTGGTCGGAATATCGAAAGCGTCGCCCACGCCCACCGCATGGCTGTAGAGGATGTTACGCTGTAACTGCTCCACTTCTTCCGGCGGAATGATGCGATCTTTGAACGCGCCAAACCCCGTCGTAATCCCATAAGCGACGCGATCTTCATGAATCAACTGCTGCACCGCATCAGCCGAACGCTGAACTGCGACACGCGCCGCTTCGCTTAATATCACCCTTGGATTATCAGGCTGGCCGTAAGCCACCGCGATAATCTGCTCAATCGTCAGGCTTTTGCCGTCTATCGTGATCACTGAACTCATCTTTAACCCACAACCATTTCACCGCGCTTATACACGGATTTCACCAGATTATCGCCAAATTGATATGCCAGATACCGGTAATCAGGCGTGTTGAGGATCAGCATATCTGCCTGTTTACCCACTTCAATCGAGCCTACCCGCGCACCCATACCCACGGCATAGGCGGCGTTGATCGTACTCGCATTCAGCGCCTCACTCGGCAAAAGGCGTTGGTAGCGGCAGGCAATCGCCATCGCCATCGGCATCGCAGGGCATGGCGCCGATCCGGGGTTAATGTCTGTCGTCAGCGCCAGCGCCGCCCCGCTGTCCAGCAAGCCGCGTCCGGGCGCAAAATGGGCGCTGCCGAGATTGAAATTCACCGTCGGAATGATGATCCCGACGGTATTTGAGGCGGCCAGCGCCGCAAACGCATCTGGCGGCGTCACATCGAGATGATCCACCGATACCGCGCCCAATTCAACCGCCATCCGCAGGCCGCCCAAGTCTGTAAATTCATCCACATGCGCCTTCACCTGCATCCCCAGCGCCTTGCCCGCCTCCAGCACGCGGCGAGACTGCGCCACATCAAACGCATTTTGTTCGCAGAATACATCTACAAAAAAAGGCACATTTCGTTCTGCAAAAGCCGACTGCTGATACCAGTTCGCCGCCTGTGGCAGCATTTCATCCACCACCAGCGCCACGTAATCATCTGCCCGCCCCGCATATTCTGGCGGCAAAGCGTGCGCGCCCATGAACGTGGGTATCAGCTCGATAGGATGATCTGCATCCAGCGCCGCAATCGCCTCTAACAGCTTCAGTTCATTCGCGGTATCCAGCCCATAGCCCGTCTTGATCTCAACCGTCGTCGTGCCGTGCCGCAGCATGGTATCAAGGCGCGCGCGCGTCTGTTCAACAATCTGCGCCAGTGAGGCATCCCGCACCGCCTTCATCGTGCTGACGATGCCGCCGCCCGCCGCCATGATCTCCATATAGCTTGCGCCGCTGATCCGCATCTCAAATTCATCAATACGGTTTCCGGCGTAAACCACGTGGGTATGCGGATCAACAAAGCCGGGGCAAACTACCTTTCCGGCAGCATCAACCGTTCGGTCAGCCGTGTATTCTGCGCGAAGCTGCGCCGATGAACCGGCGGCGATGATCACGCCAGCTTGAACGGCGACTGCCCCATCCTGAATCAGCCCAACATCGCGCATCTTCGCGCCGCGTTTGGCTTCCCCCTGTGCCGCGCAGGTGACTAACTGCCCCGCGCTGTGTATCAGCAAATCAACATGCATCGGCTAATCCATCATCGGAATTTTGACGTTATGGGCTTTGGCGAACTGCACAGCTTCCGGGTAGCCGGCATCCACATGACGCACGACACCCATCCCCGGATCGCTGGTCAGCACCCGCTCCAACCGCGCCGCCGCTTCCGGCGTGCCGTCCGCAACGATCACCTGCCCGGCATGGATGCTGTAGCCAATGCCCACGCCGCCGCCGTGATGGATGCTCACCCAGGTTGCGCCATTGACGGCGTTGACCAGCGCATTCAGCAGCGGCCAATCGGCAATCGCATCTGAACCATCACGCATCGCTTCGGTTTCACGATTCGGGCTGGCAACCGATCCGCTGTCCAGATGATCCCGCCCGATCACAATCGGCGCTTTCACCTCACCAGAGGCCACCATCTCGTTGAAACGCCGCCCCGCAAGCGCCCGTTCGCCATACCCCAACCAGCAGATACGCGCCGGCAAACCCTGAAATTCGATCTGTTCCTGCGCCATCTTCAGCCAGCGGTGAAGATGCTCATCTTCAGGGAACAATTCCATAATGGCGCGATCTGTCGCGTAAATGTCCTCTGGATCGCCGGAAAGCGCCACCCATCGAAACGGCCCCTTACCTTCGCAAAACAGAGGACGAATATAGGCCGGCACAAAGCCGGGGTAGTCAAAAGCATTGGCGACTCCAGCGTCAAATGCGCGCTGGCGCAGGTTATTGCCATAGTCAAAGACGATGCTTCCCCGCGCTTTGAAATCCAGCATCGCTTGAACATGTTTTGCCATCGAGTCCATCGCCATCTGCTGATAGACCTTCGGGTCTTGCTCACGCAGCGCGGCGGCAGCCTCCAAGGTATAGCCATACGGGATATAACCGTACATCACGTCATGGGCAGAGGTCTGATCGGTCACGACATCCGGCACAACCCCACGCGCCACCAGTTCAGGCAGCACGTCGGCGGCGTTGGCGATCAGCGCAATAGATTTAGGCTGCTCTTGCGCGACAGCTTCTTCAACCCATGTCATCGCTTCTTCGAGATCATCGGTGATCGCGTCGATCTGGCGCAGCGCAAGCCGCCGTTCTGCGCGCCAGCGATCCACCTCCACGATCAAGCCGACGCCCTGATTCATGGTGATCGCCAATGGCTGCGCGCCGCCCATTTCGCCTAAGCCCGCGGTGAGGACGAACTTGCCCTTCAAGCTGCCCCAACCCTGCTGCCGCGCCAGCGCGCCGAAGGTTTCGTAAGTACCCTGCAAGATGCCCTGCGTCCCGATATAAATCCAGCTTCCCGCGGTCATCTGCCCGTACATGATCAGGCCTTCGCGTTCCCAGCGATCAAAGTTCTCTTGCGTAGCCCATGCAGGCACAATATTGCTGTTGGCGATCAGGGCACGCGGCGCATCGGGATGCGTCTTGAAGATCGCCACCGGCTTACCAGACTGTACCAACAGCGTTTCATCCGGCTCCAGCTTTCGCAGCGACTCTAAAATTGCATCGAAACTCGCCCAGTTACGCGCAGCTTTACCGCGCCCGCCATAGACGATCAGGTTATCGGGATCAAACGCCACCTGTGGATCGAGATTGTTTTGCAGCATGCGATAAACGGCTTCGATCAGCCAGTTTTTACAGGTCAGCGTTGTGCCGCGCGGCGCATGAATCGTTCGTGTCATAACGTTGTCTCACTTTCCAGCATCCCCAGAAGAAAATAGAAGATCGCCGCAGCAGTCAGCCGGCAGGTGCGCTGATCGATATCAAACTCAGGGTTAACTTCGGTGAATTCAATGATGCGACTGCGCGGATCACGCCCCGCAATTCGGGCGATCTGGCACAGTTCGGCGGCGCTTAGCCCCAGCGGGTTAGGCGCGCTGACCCCCGGCGCATCGGCGGCATGAACCGAATCAACATCAATTCCCCAGAAGATCGCCTCCGCCGATGTGTTCGCAAGCGCCTGCCTAAAGTAGGCCGCTATGCCGGTCTCACGCAGCGCCTCAAGCCCGCAAACCTGAACACCTTTTGCCGCCAGATAGTCATCATAGGCGCGGGCATTGGCAAAAGGTTCGCTGCCCACTTCGTGGAAATTCGCCGGTTTGAGGTGTCCTTCTTCGAGCAGTTGGCGATAAGGCGTGCCGCTGTGGCGAATGGGACTCTCGCGTACATCAAAATGGGCATCCACATTGAAGGCCAGCAGGTTCGGGCGTTCAGCAGCTAGGCCGGCACAGTCTGGATAAGACAGATCGTTGCCCCCGCCCAGCGTGATCAACCGCTTGCCATCGCGGATCACCTGCTGAACGATCTGCTGATGCAGGCTGTGGGTCGCTTCCAGATCGGGCTGAATGATGGTGTTGCCCAGATCGAACAGGCGAATGGTGCGATCATGGCCGGCAGTTGGCGGCGCAAGGCGGTAGAAACACTGGCGAATCGCATCCGGGGCCAGCCTTGCGCCGGGCCGCCCCCCATTCCGGCGAACGCCTTCATCCTGCGGGCAGCCTAGAAGCACAACTTCGGCTGCCGCATAGTGTTCAGGTTGGCTGGATACAATCGCGCCTAAGCGTGTGTCATGGGGATCAGCATGGCGAAAAAACAGCCGACTCTGTGGCCGCTGAGTCTGCTCAAAAATATCAAAAATCATAATTTCTTCTTTACGCAGCGCCGCGTTGAAGCCGCCAGATTGTAGCACAAGATAGGGAATCAGGGTTTGCTACAGCCCAAAAGCAAAGAGATTCTTCACGCCCATCTGATACAGAGAGACCATTCTTATATAAAGCGCATCAACGCAGTTGCGATCAACGGGACACTCCAGGATCAAGGTCAAATCTTTATCGCTTCCTGCCGCAAATAATCGCCGGTCAGCGAATATTCCGCCTCAAGAATCTGAGCGGGTGTACCCTCAAAAATTACTTGGCCGCCCTTCGTGCCGCCTTCCGGCCCCATATCAATGATCCAGTCTGCATTCTTGATGATGTCCAGATTATGTTCAATCACAATCACGGTATTTTTAGCATCTACCAGTCGGTTCATGATCGCCAGAAGATGGCTCACATCAGACATATGCAAGCCAGTCGTTGGCTCATCCATTACATAGATAGAGCCTTTCTTGTGCAGTTCACTCGCCAGCTTAATGCGCTGGCATTCCCCTCCAGAAAGTGTGCTTAAGGGCTGCCCCAATTTCAGATAGCCGATCCCCACATCGCTCATGGCCTGCAAGCGCCGCGCAATTTCTTTAACCTGAAAGAACTCAAGCGCCTGATCCACAGTCATATCCAGCACATCGGAAATTGATTTGCCGCTGTATTTATAGGCCAGCACTTCATCTTTGAAACGCTTGCCACCGCACACCTCACAGGGGGTTTTCACGCCTTCCAGATAGGCGAGATCGGTATAAACCACACCCAAGCCCTGACAACTTTCGCACGCACCTTTGGAATTGAAGCTGAATAATGAGGCGCTTACCTTGTTTGCAGTGGCGAAAGCCTTGCGGACATCATCCATAATCCCTGTATAAGTCGCCGGGTTTGAACGAATATTGACGCCAACCGCGGATTGATCGATCACAATCGCTTCCGGGTGCTGCTCTAGAAAAACCTGATTGATAAGCGAACTCTTACCAGAACCGGCCACCCCGGTCACGGCAGTCAAGATGCCGGTTGGAATATCCACGCTCACATTTTGAAGATTATTCAAATTGGCTTTTTGGATACTGAGATGCCCTTTTGCCGGGCGAAAATGATCTTTAATCGGCAGCGATCTCTGCATATATCTGCCGGTGATTGTGTCTGCCCGAAGTAATCCTTCATAGCTGCCTTCGTAAACAATCTGACCGCCACCACTTCCGGCAACTGGCCCGACATCTACCACATAGTCGGCCACTTGAATGACCGCTGGATCATGCTCAACCACGATCACGGTGTTGCCTTTATCGCGCAGTTTTTGCAACAGTTCATTCATGCGATGCACATCACGCGGATGTAAGCCTACGCTAGGTTCATCGAAGATATAGACGACATCGGTCAGGCTGCTGGTCAGGTGTTTGACGATCTTCACACGCTGTGACTCGCCGCCAGAAAGCGAGTCGGTTTCGCGGTTCAGACTTAAATATTCAAGCCCGATATCAATTAAGTGCTGCAACCGCTCAACCAGCATGTTGACCATCGGGGCGGCCACCGGGTCTTTAATTTCCTGTATGACATCGATCAGTTCGTCCACTTCCATCGCTGAAAGCTCAGCGATGTTTCGGCCATTAATTTTGCAGTTCAACGCCGCCTGGCTTAGCCGCGCACCCTTACAGAGTGTACACGGCCCATAAGTCATGAAGGGTTCAACCATTTTTTGTGTGCGTTCTGAGTACGATTTCACATCGCGCATGATGTATTTATTAATGAAGCGATCAACTATGCCCTCAAAAGTCAGGTTGAAGGCTTTGTTTCCCATCATCAACTGGAATTTATGAGGCTTGCTATGCAGCAGCAGTTCCAACTCATCGGGGGTGTAATCGCTCAATTTCTTGTCTGCATCGAATAACCCGGACTGAATAACATTATTCCAGCTCCAACTGCTCACGGCATATTCAGGATACAGGATCGCGCCTTCATTGAGCGATTTCGAGGTATCCAGAAACTTATTCAGATCGACGCCGATTTTGCGCCCCAACCCGCCACATTCCGGACACATGCCTTGTGGATCATTAAAAGAAAAGGCGTTGGAGTAGCCCGCAAACGGCTGCCCAATCCGCGAAAACAACAGCCGAAGCACTGAATAAATATCGGTGACAGTACCCATTGTTGAATGGGAACCGCCGCCCAACCGTTTCTGGTCAACCACCACCGCCATATTCAGATTTTCAATGGCATCGGCATCTGGTTGAGCGTAACGGGGCAGGAAGTTGCGAACAAAGGTACTGAAATTTTCATAAAGCTGGCGCTGCGCTTCATTGGCAATGGTGTCAAACACGATAGACGACTTACCAGAGCCGGAAACGCCGGTGAAGATGGTGATCTTCCGCTTGGGAATTCGCAAAGACACATTTTTCAGGTTGTTTTCCCGCGCCCCGCGAATTTCGATAAATTCCTGAGACAAATCTACCTTCTTTCATATTTTGTATATTTCGGATCTCTATATGACCGAGTGCGCCTGATTGTGACGGCAGCTTGCGATTGCGGCGCTGGATCATATAAGCGCATTTTTAGCAGAGGCAACAATCCATAGTAATTCCCGTATCTTTCCGCTATTGTATAAGCGTATTCTCTGCATAGAATGTGGCACTTTCGATTCTTCTGAAGGGGACTTGTACCATGAATGAATCCGCACCTTCATTAATTTGGGGTTTAGTCGCCATGATTTGCGGCGGCTTTTTCGCTATCTATGGCTTTTCCCTTTTCCGAATTGCGCTGTTCACCATCGGCCTGCTCATCGGTTTTTCCGCAGGCATGCTCCTCACGCAAGGGCAAAGCGACGTCATACGTTTGATCATCAGCCTCGTTGCCGGCGGCATTCTTGGCGTCTTGTTTTATACCATGTTCAAAGTCAGTTTGTATATCGCTGGCGGCGTGCTTGGCCTGGTCATCGCGCTGCTGGTCGCATCGCTGTTCACCATGCATGACAGCGCCCTGCAAACCGTCGCCGTGATCATTGGCCTGCTGGTGGGCGGCTTTTTTGGCCGTTTCCTAGGCGATATGATCATCATTCTCGCCACTTCAATCGTCGGCGCCTACGCCATCATTTACGGTTTAGCCATCCTATTCCCTCAAACAATAGGCGTATCTTCATCGGGATTGATCCCGATCAACTGGCTCTCTATCGTGCTGTTAATCACGTTCGGCCTTGTCAGCGGGCTTGCTCAGCATCAAATTCTTCGCCTGCGCAGCCGCCTGCGCCGCGGGCCAATTCTCTAGCTTGACCGATGGAGGCTGAACGCCCCGCCTTCACGCTGCGTATCGCGCAGCATCAGGATCGGCGCGCGCGCTGGAACGTGACCTATGCGGCGTGGCGTTCAGCCTACCAGCAAATTTACACGCCCGATGAAATTGACGCGGTATTCAACGGCGATGCCATTCAAAATGGGTCTTGGGTATCGCGGCGTAAAAAAGATTTGGGGCATCTGGTTGCGGAAGCAGAGGGTCATATCATCGGGCATTCCGGCATGGCGCTGCTGGATCAGCCCCGCGAAGGCGAAGTAACCGCGCTCTATGTTCTGCCAGAATTTAACGGGCAGGGCGTTGGCCGCGCACTGTGGGATGCAGCCGTCGCTAAATTACGTGATTATGGCTGTGAAATTTTCTGGGTATGGACAATTGAGCGCGCGCCCGCGGTTGAATTTTACCGGCACATAGGCGGGCAGGTGGTTGAGCGCGGCTGGTATCAGGCAGGGAATCGTACCGATACCGCGCTGGCCTTTGTATTTAGATAACATCGCCATCAGATCAGCAGTTTCACCAGCACCGGTCGATGATCAGAGCCAGCAGCGTCAGGGATCACCCGCGCATTAACCGATTGTATCTCTGGCGAATGAAATACATAATCCAACCTCAAACCGCCAAACCACCCGCCGCCTAAGAGGGGGGCAATGCCGCCAAGATCGGGGAAAGTTGCGCGTGCGCCGAAACCCGCCTCATGGAAAGAATCAACATAGCCGCGAACAAGCCTTCGGTAATCGGCGGAACGATCCGTCAAATTGAAATCGCCAGCCAGCACAATTGGCAGAGTCTCTTGACTGGCGCGAGAGAGGATCGCCTCAATCTCGTCGCGGCGATAGCGTGGCTGAAACCCGCGCAGATTGCGCAGGCCGCCGGGCGGCGAAGGATGCACGTTGTACAGCGCAAATTCATGCCCGTTTGCGCCCATCATCACCGTCGCCCGTAAATGCCCGTGATCGCCTTTGATCAGCTCACAATCGCGCAGCGGAAAACGGCTGTAACTGCCAATGCCGTGAATCGTGACGCCCTGCGTGCTAACCTGTTCATAGGGATACTGCTCATGCAGGGCAGCAGTCAGCGCTTCGGCCACTGGCGCGGTCAATTCCTGAAAGCACAAAATATCCGGCTCAAATGCCGCTATCAGCTTGAGCAGCCGCGCCACATGAATCCGCTGTCCCTGTAAATTGAAGGTCAGCAGCGTAATGGGCTGTCGTGATGTTCCAGTCGCAAGTGTAGATGAAACTGCCGCCCTATTCCGGGTGTCGTACTGCGCCAAAAGCGTGAGCGTTCCCGGCAAAAATAATAGGCTGCGCGCGCGATCTCCGCGAACGAGCGCCAGCAAAAACAGCGGAAGCGCTGGCAGCGCCAAGCCCGGCATCACATGGTTTAAGAGATCAACATAAGCGGATCGTTCCCCGCGCCAAAGTCGCAGCAGCAGGTACGCGCACAGCAGCGCCCCGTACCCTCCGGCCAGCAGGTTTGCCAATCGCCGCAGCATAACAAATCTTTTGAACAGCACAACGGGCGTATGTGGCCTAGTCTGATCCGCGCATACGCGGGTCAAGCGCATCTCGCAGGCCGTCGCCAAGGAAGTTGAAGGCGAACATGATCATAAACAGCGCCAGCGCCGGAAACAGCGCCTGATTAGGATAAGAGGTGATCCGCTGCGAACCTTCGCTGATCATGGAACCCCAGCTTGGCGTTGGCGGGTTCACACCCAATCCGATAAAGCTAAGAAAGGCTTCGTAAGAAATATATGTGGGAATTGAGAGCGTTTCAGCGATGATAATTGGGCCGAGAATATTCGGCAGGATATGTCGTAAAACAACGGTTCGGTTTTCCGAGCCAAGCGACTTTGCGGCTTCGATGTATTCCTTTTCGCGCACCGAAAGCACCTGACCACGCACCAGACGCGCCATCCCCATCCACGAGGTCAGGCCGATACCAATAAACACGAACAGCAGGCCACCCATTTGACGGTCAATCAGACTCATGCTGTAGATAAACGATCCCGGAGCTGCCTCAGAAGCCCCGCCTCTGAATATTGCTAACAACAGGATCACGAACAGCGTGGTTGGAAAAGCATACATCAGGTCTACAAAGCGCATCAGGAAATTATCGGTTCTGCCGCCTGCATAACCGGCAACTAAACCAACCGCCATCCCCACCATAATGCTAAATAACGGGCCGATGAAGGCTACCGCCAGCGAAATTCGCGCGCCGTAAATGATGCGGCTAAAAAGGTCGCGGCCAAGATTATCCGCGCCTAGAGGATACATATCAAGAACTTTGACGTAGCCGCCAGGTTCGCCCTGCGCCTTCATCGTCGGAAATAGATTAATCACCCACTGCGGCGCAGAATTTGCATTCGCCAGCACCTGTTGATCATAGGGGAATGGCGCGATCACGCTGGCGAAGATGGCGGCGAAGATGGCGATAAGAATGACCAACCCGCCCAACACCGCCAAACGGTTGCGGCGCAGTCGTTTCCATGAATCTGCCCAGAGGCTTTCGCCCTGATACTTACGCTCCAGCTTCGCTACATTCGTGTTGTTAGCAGGTTGATCTGCAACAGCCATACTTCTTAATCCTATCGCTCAAAACCTACTACCAAATTTAGTCAAGACGAATACGCGGGTCAATCCAAGCGTAAAGCAGATCAACAATCAGATTTGCCGTAACTAGCACAGCCGCATACAGCAGCACCGTACCCATGATCACCGGATAATCGCGCGCGCGAATGCTGGAGATAAAATAACGCCCCATCCCCGGAATGCCAAAAACGGTTTCAACTACAAACGTACCGGTCAGTAGGGCAGCGGCCAGCGGGCCAATTACCGTCACAACCGGAATCAAGCTGTTCTTTAGAGCATGCAGGGAAATCACTCTACGTTCCGCCAAACCCTTTGCGCGGGCGGTGCGGATAAAATCTTCATTCAACACCTGAAGCAGGCTGGCGCGGGTAAGGCGGGCGATCAACGCCGCGTTCAAAAACCCCAACGCGAAAGCGGGCAAAACCACGTTCGCTGGAGTACCCCACCCGGTTACAGGGAAAAGTCTCCACTGTACGCTGAACAAGTATTGCAGCAGCGGCGCCGAAATGATGACCGGCACTGACACGCCGATGATGGCAACGCTCATGCCGCCGTAATCCCAGAACGTATTGCGCTTGAGCGCCGTGAATACGCCTAACGGCAGCCCAATGACCAGCGAAACGCTGAGCGCGGCAATGCCAAGTTGAATCGAAACCGGCAAATTCTCGCGGAAAATATCATTTACCGAGCGACTGCGCGATCCATATGTCGGGCCGAAGTTAATCCACTTAAAGCGGGCTTCATCACCGAAAATATCTGGCAAATCAATATCGATCAAATAATTTTCAGATTGCGAAGGCGGGGTACGCTCCAGCGTAACACGCGGAACAATGATATCGGTAATGTAATAAAGATATTGAATATGGAGAGGTTCATCTAAATGGTACTTGGCGTTCAGAATGGCAACCGTCGCTGCGGGGAGCGGTTTCTCACGCGAAAACGGGCCGCCAGGAACCGCATGCATGAGGCCAAATGTGATGATTGAAACGAGAAAGAGGACGAGGATCATCCACAAAAAGCGGCGAAAAACGAATTTTGCCATGCGCCAGTTTGTCCTTCATGAACAAGAGGGACACAGCAAATACTGTGTCCCTGTGTTGCGCTAAATAGCTGCGCCAGTTTTACCTGTAGATTTAGCTGCTGCGGCTCCACAGATAATAGGCTTCGTTGCCGGTGATCGACGGCGCGCGTTCCACACCAGTCTTCACCAGAAGCTGGAGGTTGTAGAAGTAAATCGGCGCAATCGCGGCCTGTTCATTCACCAGAATATGCTCGGCCTGTGCGTACAGATTAACACGCGCATCGCCATCAGTTTCAACGCGGGCTTCTGCAACCAGCGCGTCGTAAGCTTCATTCACGAAGCCGGTGTCGTTCTGGCTGGAGGCGCTGAAGAACACGTCGTACAGGAAGTTATTGGCGTCAGAGTAGTCCTGGCACCAGCCTGCACGGTAGATGGTCGGGGCGTCTTCGCTCAGACCGGCGAAATAGCCGGTGGATTCACGGGCTTCAAGGATCACATTGAGGCCAAGAGACTCTGACCACATCTGCTGGATTGCCTGTGCAATCGCGGTGTGCGCTGCGGTGTCGTTGAACACGTAGCTCAACTGACCGAGGTCATCCGCCGAAGCGGCGCCCAGTTCTTCCAGCGCCAGCGCAAATTCAGCCTGTGCCGCGGCAACATCATAGTGAATTGCATCATCCGGGAAATCTTCCTGCTGCGGCGATGCATTCAGGCCGGGGTAAGAGAAGAAACCAGCGGCTTCCTGCCCACCCAGAAGAATGTTGTCAATGATCGCCTGACGGTCAATGGACATGCTCAGCGCGCGGCGGAAATGCGCATTGGCCGAAGGGCCTTCGGTGTTATCGAAACCAACATAATAGGTGCAGGGGTTACCGCCAATGACATGTTCAGTTGACAGCGTAGGATCAGCCTGCACGAAGGGCAGTTGGTCAATAGGCACTGCAATCGCGTCAATCGTGCCAGCCTGATATTCAGCAAACTGCTGCGGGGCATCTAGGAAGCGGAGGAGTACTTCTTCCAACTGAGCCTGAGGAACGGTTTCGCTGCCGGGCCAGAAGGGGTTGCGAATCAGGGTAACTGATTCGTCATGTGCCCATTCCTTCAGCGCGAAGGGGCCATTGGTGGCGATATTTTCCGGCTCAGTCCAAAGATCGCCAAATTCTTCGATGATCGCCTGCGGCTGCGGGCGGGACATCCACAGACCGTAGATTGCCGGGGCGAAGCTGGCAGCATCGGGGGCGGTGATCTGAACGGTCAGATCGTCCACAGCCACTACGCCAACATCTTCAGCCGCGCCGGTGCCACTGTTGAACTCAGCAGCGCCCTTCACGTAGGGAACCAGAACATAAGAATACGGGGAGGCGGTAGCCGGATCGAGCGAACGACGCATGCCGTAAACCACATCCTGCGCGGTCACGGTCATCGGGTTGCCATCGGCGTCATTCAACTGCTCTACCGCGCCAGTTTCGGCGTTGTAGCGCACCCACGGCACGCCTTCGATCAGGCTGAAGGTGTAAACCACGGAGCCATCATCCTGCGGTTCAGCGGTGAAGCCCGTCGATAGGCCAAGTCCCGTTTCGGCAGTAACCACATCCTGCGCGGTCACACCCAGGAAAATCTGGTTGATGACTTCAATCTGAGAGCTGGTTTCGGAGAGCGCGGGATCGATGGTGAGCAAATCGCCGCTAGTCATGGAAATACCGGTCACGATACTACCGCCATCCTGTGCCATGACGCCACCGCCAACGACGGCCAGCATCAAGACTACGAGAGCAGCGACTACAAAACGAGATACCTTCATGTAGCTTATCCTCCCAAAAAAAACTTATACTGTCGTTCCATCATTGGAACGTGTTACAAAAACTTATCACGTCACTGGATGGGTTACAAGATGCAAATCTATGTAGATTACACGAATCGCGTTAGCAAGGTTCAGTAAGCTAGCGAAAAAATCTTATGGTAGAGTAAGAATGGTTTGGGCTATGTCAACAAATACAGATACTCAATGACTGCCGCCACTGGTAAACAACGTCCTTTCTCGTTGGGGGGTCAACATGAAGTGCAAATGGCTTCAAAAAAGTATCCTCATCCTATTACTTCTGGCGCTAAGCGCGGCGCTCTCTGCGCAGGATAATACCCCTCCCACCCTCGCCATTTCGCTCTTTCCACGTTCCATCCCTGAACTCACGCTCGAAACCTATATTGAAGCCGTAGATTTGGGGCTGGATTTAGGCATCACTGGTGCAGCCCTAACCTACGCATGGTCTGACCTTGAGCCGGAATCAGGCCAGATTGATGTATCAGAGCCAAGCGATAATCTGGCCTATCTCAACACCCGCGCCGATCTGATCTATGAATTTGGCATTCAGCCGTTGAATACAACCGACAAAGAAACGCCCAATGATCTCATGGATCTGTCATTCGATGATCCGGTGATGATCGCGCGTTTTGAAGCGTTTCTAGATCAACTACTGCCGCTTTTCGATGAACGTATTCGCTACTTCTCCATCGGCAACGAAGTAGATGTCTATCTACAGAATCACCCTGACGAATGGGCGACTTTCACCACATTCTACAGCGCCACCGCTGATTATGCCCGCGAGCGGGCGCCCTGGCTTCAAATTGGCGTCACGGTCACTTATGGCGGTATTCAGGCATTTCCAGAAGAAATCGCCGCGCTCAATGCTGCCAGCGATGTGCTGATCGTTACCTACTATCCGCTAGGCGAAGGTTTTAGCGCAGAAAACAGCGCCCTGCCCGAAACTGATTTTCCGGCGATGGCCGCCTATTCGGACGAATTTGTACGCGGCGTGCCGGTGGTCTTACAGGAAGTCGGCTATCCTAGCGGTGAAATTAACGAGAGCAGCGAAAGCGAACAGGCAGAATTTGTTCATCACGTCTTTACAGCATGGGCTGCGAATCAAGATCGCATCCCCTTCCTCAACTATTTCATGCTGCACGATTTTAACGAGCAGATGTGCCATGCTTTTGAAGCCTATTACGGCCTCACCCACGAGCGCTTTTTCAGTTTTCTCTGCACACTTGGCCTGCTTAGGGCTGACGGCACGCCCAAAGAGAGTCTCGCAGTTTTTGCAGAACAAGCAGCGCAGTTTATGGTCAATGGGCCGTGAATTATTCAGCCGTTATTGAGAAGGTAACGCTGTTCATTACAAGAGAAGCGCAAACGGGCATTCAACTGTTAATGTTCCAACATCCAATCGCAGGTATCCAGCTTCCGGCGGGTACTGTTGAAGCAGGTGAAACCCCGGAACAAGCCGCTTATCGCGAGGCTTTTGAAGAAACAGGGCTGGATCAATGGGAATGGATACAGCAGTTAGGCGCTGAAACTGTTCCTGTTTTCCCTGAGGGCCAGGCTGCACTACTGGAATCTTTCACCCTGCACAATCTGGAAGGAGGACGGCATTTCGCGCAGCTACAACGCGGCGCAAAGGTTCAACTCCTCTCAACGCGAGAAGATCTCGCCCGTGTACGCTATGAGATAGAGCGCTGGCATGATGGTCAGCTTATCCATGAACAGGTAACAGGCGAACTGCCGATTGCGCTGCTGGTAGAGAATCAACACCGCACCTTTTTGCAGATGCGAACAGCGCAGCAGACACCTGAAAAATGGGATCATCTGGCTGATATGGACTGGTCGTCCATTTGTTTCTGGACACCACTGGCAACCCCGGCGGCGCTGCATCCAGCACAGGCAGGCTGGTTGGAACGCTGGAAAACAGCATTGGCATGAAGGTATGTTTTGAACCTCAACGCTGCTCAAAACGCAAAATAAGCAGTTAAGAACACGGGTCGCATTGAAAACCGCTAGATGTGGTAAATTCTGCGCACATATGCATCGTAAAGGAAGCCACTGGTGAAGAGAGCATGGATCGGCGCGGCGGCGCTGTTGATCTTAAACGCCTGCCAGAGCGGGCAACCGCTGCAACAGGTGACACGCGGCGATGAAGTTTATTTCAACGACTTTTCACAGTCTGCCAGCTTTGAGGAAGGCAGCTATGATGGGGCGACTCTGCGTGTGCGCGATGGCGTCTATCGCATTGATGTCACTACGGGCGACAATACGCTTTGGTGGGGGCAGTGGGGCGAATCACGCGCAGACGTGATCATTGATGTTGATGCCGAACAGGTCAGCGAAGCCCCAGAAACAGTATACGGCGTGATGTGCCGTGTGCGTGGCAGCGTGGGCATCGCCAGCACCCCCGATGCGGAACTGCTAGCCATCCTAACTGACACGCCGGAAGATACTGCTGAAGCCACTCTTGAAGCCGAAGCAGCGGTAGAAGCCACACCCGAAGCGACAGAATCAACGCAATCCCCCAACACTGCGGCAAATAATGGCGATGGCTATCTATTTCTGCTGCAAGGCACAGGCCAATTTGCGATCATGCGTGCGCGTGGGCGGGATATTACCCCGTTGGTCAACTGGACGGCCTCAGACATCGTGAACGCTGCGCCGGGCAGCAATCACATTCGCGCCATCTGCGACGGCCATTATCTGGCACTCTATATCAACGATCAATTCGCTGCCGAAGCCACCGATGACACCTACGCGCAAGGGCAAATCGGGCTGTTGGCAGGCGCTGCCAACCGGCTTGGCGCGCGCGTCAATTTCGACAATCTTTCTGTAGCTGTGCCAGAAGGGTGATGCGGCCTTGGTGGATGTTGGGCTAGAAGCAGACCCACTTCTCGGAAAGCCGCTGGCGAATTACCCTAGCGATAGGATTCGCGCACTTTTCATCGCCGCGATCATCGGCGGCATCGCGGCGGTGATCCTCAATTTCACAGTGGCCGCCGTTCCCGAATGGTGGGCGCCGCCATTGACCGTCATATTGATGGCGGCGCTGGCGCTCAGCATGGGTTGGTACATCCTGCATATCTGGAATCGCGAAATCATCTTATACGAACGCGGTTTCACCTATCAGGAAGGCTCAAACACCGCCCCCTTTCATTATGAGGAGATCGTCGCTATCCGCCTGCACGCCGAAAGACTGCATTATTTCGGCGGCCTGATTCGCCACAATCGCTACCTTTATCGGGTAGTCGTGCGCAATGGCGATATCATGGTGATCAATGGGGGGTGGTATAAACGCGCAGGAGAACTAGGCACAAAATTATCCGAACGGGTCAACGCCTTGCTTGTGCCGCGACTACAGGCCGCCTTTGAGCAAGGCGAAACACTCTCTTTTGGCGACCAGCTTTCAGCCAACCACGAAGGGTTAAGTATCCAGAACGGCACGCTCATCTGGGGGCAGTTTTCCGGCTATACCCTCAGCGGCGGGGAGTTGGCAATTCGCGATCAGCAGGGCGAAATCTGGTTCAGCCAGCCGCTCGGTGAAATCGACAACATCACGCTGCTGATCGCTATTTTGAGGCAGCATCTTACATCGTAAGCGCCACGCTCAATTTCAGCGCAGTGTACACAACGCCTGTTAGGAATTCACTTCCCAAATTTTCAGAGAGATTTTTAGATTAAGTTCCTAACAGTCGCTAGTTTTGTGTGGATATTGTACTAGAAGGCGAATAGCCGGGCCGTAAATAAACGTTAGATTCAATCCCATGCTCATCAATAATTACTGCGATCTGCTGATAATTCATATCCATCAAATAACGGGAGAGATGGGGCACAATTTGCATAAATATAGGCGGGTTGGTCTGTACAACAATATCTGGCTCAATAAGATCCCATACACCGTAGGGGTGGGTATTTATGTTTTCAATAGATTTTGGCGCTTCAATTTCGGCCATAATTGAGTAGAAATTAGGATAGTCTGTAAATGACCAATAACTATCAATGTCGCCTACGATAACCGTACCGGTATCGGAAAATGTTCGCAAAACTTCATCTTTTGACCCGACTTGATGCGGAGGGTAAGGATTCTCCAATGAAATTACGGGAACAAGATGAATTGCAAGCGGGGCAACTAGTGCTATGAGCGCCATAATCCGAGCTTGTTGTCCCCTATTCGAAATCGAGAATCGGACTTGATCGCCTCCCCCTTGAAACCCATAAATAATCAGTGATGTAAGAGATAGCACGATAAGAGGTGTAAAAATAACGAAATATTTGGAAGCATCTGGCACAAAAACGTAATAACTGATCCCTGTAACAGCAAAGAATCGCAATAGTTGACGGTCAAGTAATGTATTACGTACAACCAATCCTAAAATCCCCATGCCCGTCGCAATAAGCTCGAAGGGTGCGTAAAGACTATAACGAATAAGCGTTTCCAATAGCTGCGACAAGTCAAAAATTCGTGTTAAAAAACCGCGCCCCTGATTAAGATTGCTAAAGAAATAGCTAGGATCAGGCAAAATTAAAATATGGAGTTTGACATACAGTATCGCTACTCCTACCCCTCCAATTGCCGCCCCCAAGAAACGCATATCGAGAAAAGGACTGTGTTTGCGCCATTGACTCAACATATCCCATGTTAGGACGACGGCGACGGTTATAATCCAGGTTATCCCTGCGGCATGAACTTCTAAACTGATACCCGCTAGCCCTCCCATACCCAAGCCGACAATAAACTGAGACCACTTTGAGCGAGTCTCCGTGAAATACAAACATAATATAAAGGCACCGGGAATACTCAACGCTATTTCAGGGCGTACCAGACGGAATTCATGAACAAGCAAACTGCTTGCCATGATCAATGCCGCAATCATTCCTGCAAGTTTGCCGATTTCATTATGATTGTTATATCGCTTTGAGGAAAAAATTCGCCAACTTGCAATACCAACCGCGCCTACGCCAAGTAAATAAACCACAAAAATAAATAATCGCCCACTGGATTCGCTAACGCCAAAACGTTGTAACCAAGCAGCATAAAGAACAACCCAGTAACCTACACCAGGGGTAACTGGGATCGGTTGAGCGCCCATAAACTGGTAATAAATTTGCCCTTCGCGTAGATAGGTAAGTGCATAGTTCGTCCATCCGGCCTCATCCCCGCCCAATTGGGCAGCAGGAAGGTAAGATGCAGTAAAAAAAACGGCAAATAACACAAACCCAAGCATTAGGCACAGAATAAGGATAAATAAGGAAATATCTTTTGAGGTAGAATTTGTTGTTTTGGTATTAAAATGGCTGATAAGCGTTGCTGCAAATGTAAACATGACGATATTAGTCATAATCAGGATGAGGCTAAAATCGGAGTTAGGAAGTAGAGGCACAAATATCAGCAAAGCAACGGCAGCAATGACACACAAGATTGTTACAACATCATAGATATGGTTTTTGAGAGGTGGGCGGCGATGAGTTCGTAAACGAGCGACACCAATAATAAGTGATACGGCGATCAAATATGGGAATATATTCAAGCTTTTAGGAAATACGAGTGCAAATAACCACATACCGGAAGTAAGCGCAAAAATCAGTAAACGCCATCTTGTCCATACTTTGCCGGATGAAGCAGGCCACAATCTAGTAATGATATTTACTCTTGAATGCCCGTTGACGGCGCTCTTTTCAAATCTTGCTAGAGAAACACTCTACTATAGATGCGCTTCCTGTCGTAGATTACATCGTAAGCGTCACGCTCAATTTCAGCGTAGTGTACACAACGCCTGTCTAATTTCACCTAGATGGTAAGCAGTGTGCGCCACAATCGCGATAATTTCACCAACCCGTCTATCTTCATCCCATTTCACGCTATCAAGCGCTGCCAGTGCGTGATAATAACTTAACTTTAGGTGTACTTTGCTGGCTTCCCATTCTTTTGGCGTCACTGCGCCCACCCGATTCCAGATTTCTGACCAATCCACCTGCTGCTGCGGGTTACCGATGAGGTTTCCAACCAGTAGGTTCATATAAAATGCCGTATGCTCTACCTGCGCCGCCAGCGTAGCACAAGTAGCCGAAACTGGAATTGAGGCCATTTCCGGCGTAATCGTTTCTAATGTTTCAAACAGCGATGTGCCGCGATCCAGATAGATGCCCCGCACCTGCTCAAAGGTTTCAGTGAGCAGGGTGCGAATATTGCCTAAGAACACCTCAACAGGAATTGTGCTGGTCATCATTTCCCCTTAATCACAGCGTATATATCCTCCATGTATTTCAGCATGATCGCTGTGACAAGCTGGCTATTCTTTAGGCGGTATCACCGCTTCACGATTCCATCGTCTCAATCATGAAACTTGGCTGCATCAAAATACGATGCACGGGGCATTTTCCGGCAATTTCTAACAGGCGCAGGCGCTGTTCTTCGGTCAAATCACCCTTGAAGGTCACCACCTGCCGGTACTCATTCACCACATCTGCATCGCCCTGATAGTCGGGGTAATCAGCCGCCTTGAAGCTCTCAACGCTAACCTGAACGTCCACTTCTTCCAGCGGCCAGCCCTTACGCTGCGCATACATTTTCACCGTGACCGCTGTACAGGTTCCTAACGCCGCCACCAGATATTGCTTAGGCGTTGGCCCTTCATCCGTGCCGCCATCGGCCACCGTCTGATCCGCAATGATGCGGTGGCTGCCCATAACTGCTTCTGCCCTAAGTCCATGTTTTAAGGTAACTTCTGCCGATGTCATCGCTATCACTTTCTCGATCCATGACGATATAAAACAGCCTGTAACTTGAATAAGCGATATTCATTTTCGCTAAGCGTGCGCCCAACCTGCCCATCCACGCGCCTGCCATGCGGAATAAAGCGCCACCGCGCCCACCGTCGCCACATTCAAACTGGCAACTCGACCGCGCATCGGCAGCGAAACCAACAGATCGCAAGTATCCCGCACCAAACGGCGCATCCCCTCGCCTTCGCTGCCCAGCACCAGCCCGATGCCAATATTCAAATCCACCTTATCAATTGGCGGCACATTCGGCCCAATATCCAGCCCCACCAGCCACACATCTTGTTCTTTCAAATCACGCATCGCCTGCACCAGATTCGTGACCTGTATTACATTTAGATGCTCAACCGCGCCGGAAGATGCGTTCACCACCGCCGGCGTCACACCAACACCGCGCCGATCTTGCAAAATGACGCCATGAATGCCCACGGCGTCAGCCACGCGCAGCAGCCCACCCACATTCTGCGGGTCTTTCAGCAAATCAAGCAGCAGCAAGAACGGTTTCTCGCCACGCGCCTGCGCTGCTGCCAGCGCATCTTCAATTTTCACGTAAGGGTAATCACCGGTGCGCAGCGCCATATTCTGATGATTGGCATTGTGCGCCAAATCATCAATAATCCGGCGCGGCACGCGGCGCACTTGCACGCCCTTCTCTTGCGCCGTCTGCATTATTTCAGCGGCAATGCCTTTTTCTTCAACCGTCTCCGTCACCAACAATTGTTCCATCTGCCGGCGGTTCGCGCGCAAGGCTTCCATAATCGCCCAATGGCCGTAAATAAATTCAGTCATAGCTCTTATCCTTACCGCGGCGAAACCGGATCGAAACAACAAAATAGAGGTGCGCTTGCACCTCTATCATGATACCAGACAACCCGTCTATTTTAGGAAAGCTATCTCACTTTTCCGCTTCCGCTTCGTACGTGCCTTCGCCTGCTGAACGCCATGTTTGCAACCAGCCCGGCTCAATAACGCTTTCCTCATGCAGGCGTTTCATGCGCGCCTCTAGAATAGCCGCGCGCCCTAAATAGCCAACCAACTTTCGGGGGTCTTCGCGGCTGACCACTGGCAAACGGCCAACATCATTTTGCAGCATGTTATCTAGGGCTTCATGCACCAGTTCATCAGGATAGGCAACCAGCGGGGCGCGGTTTCCAGCCTCAAGTACCGTCACGGGTTCTTCCTTACTCTGCTCAAGTACCCGTAGAATGTCCCCCCGCGTGATAATCCCTGCAAGCATGCCGCTTTTATCCACGATGATCAGCCCCTGCCGGCGCGTTAGCTCTCGATCATTCTTGGCAATTCGATCTGCCAATTCCGAAATCAGCATCGTATCCGGAATCGTCGGCGGATCGATATCCATGACATCGGCCACGGAGACTTGCATCATCACGTCAGCCTCATATTCCTGATGAATACGCAGGCCGCGGCGTGCCAGCTTCTCGGTCATGATCGAATTCTTCATAAAACGCAGCGCGATCAGTTCAGCGATCACACAGACCATCATCAGCGGCAGGATAGAGTTATAATCGCGGGTAATTTCAAAGGCGAAAATGATGAAGGTGAAGGTTGCCCGTGAGGCCGCGCCAAACACCGCCGCCATGCCCACCAGCGCATAGGCGCCAGGCGAAAGGTTCGCTTCTGGGAAAATGGCGTTGACCGCCATCGCAAAGAGCGCCCCCAGCGCCGCGCCGACCATGAAAGTTGGCGCCAGCAAACCGCCTGATGTGCCTGAACCCAGCGTTACAAACAGCACCAGACTTTTGAATATGACAATTGAAAGCAGTACCGTTATCGGAAATTCATTATTGATGATGCCAGAGATATTGTCATAGCCCACGCCCAGCACCCGCGGCACAAATAGCGCGACGATGCCCAGCACTAGCCCGCCAATGGCCGGCCACCACATCGAATTGATCGGCAGCCGTTCAAAGAGGTCTTCAAACCAGTACAGCGCCTTGCTGTAGCCAACTGCGAATATCCCGCAAATCACCCCTAGAATCAAATAGAATGGCAGTCCGTTCGGGATGCCAAAGTCAAGCGGGTTTACTTCCAGCATCGGCCCGCGCCCCATCAGCCCGAAATGCACCGTCGTGGCGAGAGTCGTGGCAATTACCAGCGGGATGAATGACCGCGATTTGAACTCAAAGAGCAGCAGTTCAATCGCCAGAATCACCGCCGCAATTGGCGTGCTGAAGGTAGCCGCCATACCCGCAGCCGCGCCGCAGGCCAGCAGTACTTTGCGTTCTGCTGCCGTCACATGCAGAAATTGCCCGATGATCGAGCCAAACGCGCCGCCCGTCTGAATGATCGGCCCTTCTGCGCCGAATGGGCCGCCGGTACCAATCGCAATCGCCGCCGAAAGTGGTTTTAGCAGCATGACCAGCGGGGAAATACGGCTGCGATTGATCACAATCGCTTCCATCGCCTCAGGGATGCCGTGACCGCGAATTTTCGATGTTCCATAGCGCGCCATCAGCCCGATGATCAGGCCGCCAACCACCGTGACCACGATCACCCACGGGCCGAGGTTATGATTGGTCAAATCCGGAATTTCCAGACCAATCCGCTGAAAAAATACCAGATTACTGATCAATCCGATCAGGGATACCAATAAATAAGCCACGAAACCGGCGATCACGCCGACGATGGCCGCCAGAATTGAAAGTTGAACCAGGCGGGCGGTGGCATTTTGTGCAGGCGTGTTATTCGCCCGCACATCGGGTTTTACATGTTCAGTCATTCGCTTCTCCAATAGGGCGGGAAGTATTTATCATTCAACCGAAAAAGCTTATATCGCAATACGATATAAAACAAGATACAGTTACCTATCTTTTGATCTTGTTTCACGCAAAAATATCCATTCACAATCTAGAGAGAGGCTGCCCGCACGAAATATGAAGAACAGGGAAATTACGCAAGGGGAATACGAAACCCTGGCTGCATTTCGCTATCATCTGCGCCAGTTCATGCGTTTTAGTGAAGAAGCCGCCATCAGCGTTGGTTTAACCCCGCAGCAGCATCAAGCGTTGTTAACGATTAAGGGGTTTCCGGGGCGTGATCTGGTGACCGTGACCGAACTTGCAGAACGCCTACAAGTCAAACATCACAGCGCGGTTGGGTTGGTCAACCGGTTGGTCGCACAAGAGCTGGTTGAGCGAGTCCCCGCAACAGAGGATCGCAGGCAGGTCTATATTGCGCTCACGCCGCGTGGCGCTGAACTGCTCTCAGAATTAACCGCCGCTCACCGGGAAGAAATCCGCCAGATTCGCCCTGTACTTCAACAGCTTCTAGAGCAAATTAGTTAGTCATTGTCATGGATTCGTAGGGGCGAACCGGCGTATTCGCCCATCTACATGAAAACGGACGCAGCGCGATACATCCAAAATTTGCGGCGGCAGTTTCCCTTTTAACTGAGTTCTAAGTCATAAACGTTCGAGTCTTACCGATAGTTTTGACTCAGAACTCAGCTAGTTGTCCTACCCCACTTTCCACGCCGTCCCGTCAGCGCGATCCTCCAGCACCACCCCAATCGCCGCCAATTCATCACGAATACGGTCACTTTCCGCCCAATTCTTGGACTTCCGCGCCTGCACTCGTAGATCGATCAACATCTGAATCAACGCCGCCTCACGTTGGGCGCTGCCGCTGTCAGCTTCAGCAGACGGCAAAATACCGAGTACGTTACCCGCTGTCGTTTCATACGTATCCAGTATCGAATCGAGCGTATTACGGCTGATGGTCGTGCCGCTGTTCAGGAAGCTGTTCACGTCTCGCGTAAATTCCTGCAAGCTGGCAATGGCCTGCGGCGTATTGAAATCGTCATCCATCGCCGCCGAAAAATCAGCGCGCAAGCTGTTCAGCCGTTCGGCAAACACGCCGCCATCGCCGCCTTCTGGCGCATTTTTCCGCATCTGCTGCGTAAGCCGCACCGCATTCGCCAACCGTTCCCAACCCCGCGCCCCGCCGTGCATCGCCTCGTCGCTGTAATCTACCGGATTGCTGTAATGCACACTCTGCATGAAGTAACGGATTACCGGCGCGGGAAACTGCTTCAGCGCATCTTCAATGGTGATGAAATTACCAAGGCTTTTGGACATTTTGATGCCATCCACCGTCAGGCTGCCTACTAGCATCCAGTAGCGGGCAAATTCAGCATCATTCGCGCACTCGCTCTGGGCGATTTCGCTTTCGTTATGCGGGAAGATGTTATCAATGCCGCCACCGTGAATATCAAAAGTTGGGCCAAGATACTTCAACGACATGGCCGAGCATTCAATATGCCAACCGGGGAAACCTTCACCCCATGGGCTGTCCCAGCGCAAAATATGTTCCGGTTCGGCACGTTTCCACAGCGCGAAATCTTCGGGATTGCGCTTTTCGCCGCGTACGGCTTCCCGTGTACCCGCCTCCTGCTCTTGCAAGCGGCGGTTAGAGAGCTTGCCGTAGTTGGGATCAGAACTAACGTCGAAGTAGACGCTGCCGTTAGAAACGTAAGCGTTTTCCTTCTCCAGAAGCGTCTCGATCATCTTGAACATTTCGGGAATATGCCCGCTGGCGCGTGGTGAAATATCAGGTCGCTGCACACCCAGCTTATCCATCGCGTCAAAATAAGCGCGGGTATAGGTTTCCACGATCTGCATCGGCTTGGCCTGTGACTGCGCCGCTTTCCTCAGAATGCGATCTTCGCCGCTGTCCAGCAAATGCCCAACATCGGTGATGTTCTGCACGTACAGCACGTCCAGACCGGTGGAGCGCAAATAGCGGGTCATCACATCAAAGGCGACGTAGGTTTTGGCGTGACCGATATGGCTGTAGTCGTACACCGTAGGGCCGCACACATACATACTTACGCGCCCCTCATTCAGCGGCACAAAGTCCTGTTTTTCGCGTCCGAGTACGTTAAAGATACGCAGCGTCATTGAAACTACCTTGAAGTTAAAGGGTGAATGTTAAAGGTTAAAAGACGACTTAAAAGACAGCGGCTAGAGCGCCAAACCTCACCGTATTGTAGCGCACAGGCTAAGTCCTGTGCAGTAGGCGCGGTCTGAGACTACTACATTGAGATGAGGGATGTTTGATTTCTTACATATCCGGGGTTACGCCAACCCCGGATAATCTAGCAGCATCACTTCCAGCGCCAGCCGCACATTGGCATTCGTGCCGCTCAAGATGCCAATGACTTCACGAGTAGCCTTGAGCGCCTTCAACGCTGCTTCCGGCGTAAGATGCCCCGCCAACGCGCTCAGGTAATCCTGTTTATCTACATTCGCCGCCTGAATACCGGATGCCTCCGCCAGCAGCACAATATCCCGCCAGAAAGTTTGCCATAATTCCAGCCGATCTAATAATGTGGCTTTGTCCTTACTTAACGTTTCCGCCGCAGCAAACCGTCCGGCACGGTTTTCGCCAAGAAGTGTTTGCAACTGCTCTAATCCTTCTGCCCGCTCATTCAATAATTCCGGCTGTTCTGCGGCGCGAATCGCCCAACCCGGCCTGCCCCCTGAAAGCTGCGCCAGCAGTACCGACTGCGATTCATCCGCTCCGTACTCATCCCGCAGCGCCAACGCAATTGCCCGCGCAGATACAGGCCGCAGCATAAGCATTTGACTGCGGCTGGTAATGGTCGGCAAAATTCGCCCGATGTCTTCCGCCAGCAAAATCAGTATTGAATGTGGCGCGGGTTCTTCCAGCGTTTTGAGCAGCGCATCCTGCGCCAGCGGCTGTGCATGGTCAAAATTTCGCAGAATAGCAACGCGGTGGCGCGCCTCATACGGCTTCAGCGCCAATTTAGAAGCGAACGAGCGCACTTCATCCACTTTTAGCGCGCCAGTATGGCTATCCTGCTGCGAATACAAAATATCGGGATGGTTACCGCTCAGGATACGCTGGCAGGATGAGCATTCCCCGCACGGTCGTTTATCTTCGCTTTTATGCAAGCAGTTCAGCGCCATCGCAAAAGCGCGTGCCAACGTCTCTTTGCCAACCGATTCCGGCCCGACGATCAAATAGCCATGCCGAGCGCGATGATTCAGCAGGCTTTTATGCAGTTGGCTGATCGCCCACTCGTGGCCGATCACGCCCCATGTTTTCGCCCAACGCAGATTTGTTTTTTCATTCATAGGCGCAAATTTTACCAGTGCCGCCGCTGAACGCGCTATAATCAACAGCGTTTTGCAGCGATGAATACATCCAGAGGTTTTATGCTTTCAGCGCTCGTCACCCGCGCCATTCAGTCCTACAAGGCACAATTTGGAGAGTCGCCTAGTATTGTCGTTCGCGCCCCGGGCCGCGTCAATATTATTGGCGAACATACTGACTATAATGATGGCTTCGTGCTGCCGATGGCAATCGAGCGCGAAATCATCATTGCGCTTAAACCGCGCTCAGATGATTACGTGGTCATCTATTCCAGCGACTACGATCAAGTTACCCAATTTTCGCCTTCAGAATTAGTGCGCGTTGAAGATTCCCCCGAGATCTGGGCGGAATATGTGAAAGGCGTTGCATGGTCATTGAGCGATGCCAACGATCCGCTGGTAGGTTGGGATGGCGCGATTGCCGGAGACGTGCCAATTGGCGCGGGGCTGTCCTCATCGGCCGCCATCGAACTAGCGGCGGCACGCGCATTTGCGACGGCCTCCAATTTCCACTGGGACGGCGCGGTGATGGCGCGGTTGTGCCAGCGCGCCGAAAATGAATGGATCGGAGTCAAAAGCGGGATCATGGATCAGATGATCTCGGCTACTGGCAAAGCCGGCCATGCTGTTTTAATTGACTGCCGCTCATTAGAAACCCGTCCGGTGCCGCTGCCCGAAAATACCGTGATCGCCATTATGGATACTGCCACCCGCCGCGAACTGGTCACCAGCGCCTATAACGAACGCCGTGAACAATGCGAAGCTGCTGCCGCCTTCTTCGGCGTTCCTGCCCTGCGCGACGTAGACCTTCATACTTTTGAGACCCGCGAACATGAGCTTGAACCGGTCATTCGCAGCCGCGCCCGCCATGTGATCACCGAAAATGACCGCACGTTGCAAGCGGCTGAAGCCATGAGCAACGGCGACGCAGTACGGTTAGGTATGTTAATGAATGCCAGCCATATCAGCATGCGTGACGATTTTGAAATCACCAACAGCGCCTTGAACACCATGGTATCACTGGCCTTAGAGCAGACCGGATGCTTCGGCGCACGCATGACTGGCGGCGGTTTTGGCGGCTGCGCGGTGGCATTGGTCGCCAGCGAGCACGCTTCCGCCTTCACCGAAAATATGAACACACTGTATCAGGCGGCTACTGGTCTTAACCCTTCCATCTTCGTCACCAACGCCACCGATGGTGCCAGCATCATCGTTTGAACGCAGTGCGCGCCAGATGTGTATCATGATAGGATGAATTACGGTAGGGGTTGCTCTGTGTTCGCATCTACAATTTTGTAGAAAACACTCAGCACTCATGACCCATCACTCATTACTTGTCTTTAGGATCACCCCTTGTCATTTCTCGCGCCGCTTGCCTTGATCGCTGGTTTGCTGGCAATCCCCATCTTGCTGCTGTATATGCTGCGTTTGCGCCGCCGTGAGGTTGTCGTTAGCAGCACTTTCTTATGGCAGCAACTGCTTCGTGACCATGAAGCTAATACCCCGTGGCAAAAGCTGCGCCACAACCTGCTCATGTTTCTGCAACTGCTGATACTGGCGCTGCTGGTCTTTGCGTTGGCGCGTCCGTTCATCGAAGTGCCTACCGTCGGCGCTGGCAAAATTACCATCATTCTCGATGCTTCTGCCAGCATGAGCACGCTCGAAAACGGCGAATCCCGGCTGGATCTCGCCAAGCAGCAGGCGTTGAGCATGATCGAAACGCTCAGTGAAGGCAGTCAGATGACCATCATCCGCGCCGCTGAAAATGCCGAAATGCTTGCGCCGCTAACCGGAGATCGCGCCCTCTTACGTGCTGCCGTTTTGGATGCGCAGCCAGGATCTGGCGCTGCCGATTGGGATGAAGCGTTCACGCTGGCAGCGGCCAATGCTGGCAACGGCGATAATTTCACCACAGTGATCATCAGCGATGGCGGCGGACTAAGCGCCGAAAACAGTACCGCTTCTCTGCCCTCAATCCCCGGTCAAATGCAATATATCCCCGTTGGGCAAACCGGCGACAACCTCGCCATCACTGCGCTGGCAGCCCGCGCACTGCCCGGCGAGCCTACTGAGCTTTTCGCGCAGATCACCAATTACGGCGATCAATCTGCCGATGTCATTTTCGATATCGAAATTGATGGCGAACTATTCACCGCACAGCGCCAGACTGTTCCCGCAAATAGCAGTCTGCCCATCATCTCCCGCCAGCTTCCTGAAACCTTCACCACCGTTCGCGCTGGTATTACCCCACCAGCAAACAGCCCCATGCCAGATCATCTCTCGCTAGATAACAGCGCCTATGCTGTCCATTCTGCCGATGGCACAAGACGGGTGCTGATCACCACCGAAGGCAACCATTTCCTTGAGCAGGTTTTTCGCAGCCTGCCCGGCGTTTCAGCTTTCACCGTCGAGCCGGGGCGCACGCCGCGCAGCCCTTATGATATTTATGTCTATGATGGCTGGCTTCCAGAGACGCTGCCTGATGGTGATATTCTGATCATCAATCCGCCGGCAAGTACCGATTTGTTCACTGTAGGCGAAACCTTATCCCGAACCGACGATCCCACATCCAGCCCCACCGCCAATATTCACATCGAACGCGATGATCCGCGGCTTAGATTCATCGATCTTTCGGCGTTGAATCTGCTCGAATTTAAGCAGGTATCCGCTGATTGGGCAGAGCCGCTGATTAGCGCGCAAGGCGGCCCACTCTTGCTGGCAGGCGAAACCGATGGCCGGCAAATTGCTATGCTCACCTTTGACTTACGTAACAGCGATTTACCGCTGCAAATTGCCTATCCAATACTTGTTGCGTCGCTGCTGAATTGGTTCACGCCTCAAAGTCTCGTGCAGCAGCCCGCTGCCAGCGTCGGCCAAACCGTCACGCTCACCCCGCCCGCCGAAGCCGATTCCCTACAGGTTACGCTGCCAGATGGTTCAATCCGTACTATGACGGTAGCAAACACAACAATGACATTCACCGAAACTGGCATCACCGGCTTCTATCGCATAGAGGCGCGTTCAGGGGGCGAAGTGGTCAGCAGCGGCACATTTGCTGTAAACCTGTTTAACCCTATCGAAAGCAATATCACGCCGCAGTCGTCAGTGACCCTTAGTGGGCAGGAAATTACGCCGCAAGCTGAAGAAGATATTGGGCAGCGCGAGTTCTGGCCGCTGCTGGCGCTCTTTGTGTTGATCGGGCTGCTTATCGAGTGGGTGATCTATCACCGCCGCATGCGTAAACCGGCGCAATTCAAGACGATTAGCGCGCGCTCTGAAGGTAAGCGCGGCAGGAGTCCGGCATGAGCATTCAAGTGATGGCTAATATCCTGTGATCGCCTTCACGACCCCCGCCGCGCTTTTCTTGCTGCTTGGCCTACCGATCTTGTTCTTCTGGGGCTGGCCGAAGCTGAAGTATCGCCGTCTGCGCGACAGCCTCAGCCTGATCGTTCGCATCCTGATCTTCACGCTGGTCGTGTTTGCGCTGGCGGGCATGCAAATTTCACGCGGTGGCGATCAATTGGCCGTCGTCTTTCTCGTAGACCGTTCCGACAGCGTAGATCAGAACGGGCGCGAGCAGCAGCTTGAATATATCCGTGAGGCGCTGCAAGCCATGCAGCCCGATGATCAGGCCGCAATCGTCGTCTTTGGCGCAGATGCAGTTGTCGAGCGCCCGATGAGCGGAGTCCGTGACCTAACCGCCATCCGTTCTACACCCATCAGCGGCAATACCGATCTTGAAGAAGCAATCAGCCTTGGGCTGGCGCTGTTCCCTGAAGATACCGCGCGCCGGATGGTCATCTTAAGTGATGGCGCGCAAACGGTGGGCGATGCTGCCTCTGCAGCGGGGCGGGCTGCCGCCACAGGCGTCGAAATTAGCTATGTGCCAATTGCCCGCGATCCATCGCCAGAAGTCCGCGTGCTGGAGCTGCGCGCACCGGAAACAGTGAGCGCCGGCCAGCTTTTCGATATCGGCATCAGTGTCGAAGCCAGCGAACCTACAGAGGCCATCATCACGGTACTTGCGGAAAATGAAGTTATCAGCCGCGAACAGCGTTCCCTTGAAGCAGGCGTCAACAATTACGCGCTCGAACTACAAGCCGCTGATGCGGGGTTCCGCGACTTCCGCGTGCTGGTTGAGCCTGCGCAGGCCGCCGACAGCTACACCCAGAACAACGAATTGGCGGCATTCACCCGCGTTGATGGCCCGCTTTCGGTGCTACTTGTCTCTCAAAATGATGCTGATTCGCAGCATATTGCTGAAGCCCTCACTGAGCTTGGTTTTAATGTTACCCAGATGCCGCCTACTGGTTTACCTATCGGAGTAGCGGCGCTGGAAAGCTACGACAGCGTGATACTGGCAAACGTCCCCGCCAGCCAGCTTTCTCGACGGCGCATGGATGCGCTCAACAGCTACGTCCGCGATCTAGGCGGCGGCCTTGTCGTCGTCGGTGGCAACAATACGTATGCGCCCGGCGGCTATTTCCAAACGCCATTAGAAGAAGCGCTGCCGGTCAACATGCAGCTTCAGGATCAGCAGCGCATCCCCCAGTTAACGATTGCCTATGTCATTGACCGTTCTGGCTCAATGACAGCCGTTGGCCCCAGCGGAGTCGAAAACATTGAACTGGCGAAGGAAGCTATCATCCGTTCGATTGACTTTTTACAGCCAACTGACCGCGCTGGTGTCGTCTCATTCGATGTAGATGGCGTCTGGATTGCGGAAGTGCAGCCGGTACTGGATCGCGTCGGGCTGCAAACACAAATTGCTTCGCTGCGCGCTGGCGGCGGCACTGATATTCTCGCAGGGATGCGGCTGGCTGCCGAAGCGCTGGCAAACGATCCTTCGCCGCGCAAACATATCATCTTACTCACCGATGGCGGCGCGACTGAAAATGGGCTGGTAGAACTTACCGCCGAACTTAACGAACAGTACAACACTACCACCAGCGTCATCGCCATCGGCGGCGGCCCCACCTTTCTGGAGCGCATGGCTGAACGCGGCGGCGGCAATTACCACGAAGTGAGCGTGGTTGAGGCTATCCCCACCATCTTCACGCAAGAAACCGTGCTGGCGACCCGTTCCTATATCATTGAAGATGAATTCACGCCAAGCCTCTTTTCGTCTAGCCCAATCTTGCAGGGAATAGACTCGGCGCCGCCTTTGCTTGGCTACGTCGCCACCTCACCAAAGCAAACGGCACAGGTCATTTTACGCGGGCCAGCGCCCTATTTCGATCCGATACTGGCGCAGTGGCAGTATGGTTTAGGGCGATCAGTCGCTTTCACCAGCGATGCCAGCCGTTGGGGTGAAAATTGGCTCACATGGGATGATTTCGCCCGATTCTGGGGTCAGCTTGTGCAGTGGACGGTTGTTGAAGGCACAATTCAGAACGTCGAATCCAGCATCGTCATCAATGGCGAAACTGCCAGCTTGACGGTAGATGCCCGCGCCGATGATGGCAGTTTCCTGAACGGCCTAAACCTGATTGCCAGCATCACCCCGCCTGAAGGCCCAGCCTTCACGGTGCCGGTGCGGCAGGTTGCGCCCGGCCAGTATGCCGCCGATTTCATCCCTGCATCCGAAGGCGTTTACACGGTGACGCTGGACGGCAGCGGCCAAGATGATGGCATCTTACGGCAAACAACCGGTTGGGTCATGAGTTATTCGCCGGAATACCGCGCCAGTGGGCTGGCCGATGGCATCGCGCTGCTCTCGCAGATCGCTGCCCAAACCGGCGGCCAATCACTGGATAGCACGCCCGAAGCCGTCTTTGCCCACACCTTACAAGCGCAGGTAGGCTATGCCCCTCTTTGGCCGTATTTACTGCTCATCGCGGCCATCCTGCTGCCCTTTGATGTCGCGGTGCGCCGCCTGATCATCACCCGCAGCGATTTACGCCGCGCCCGTGCTGCGCTTTTTGGCACACCGCAAGCCGCCGCTGAAACTGCCGAACGCATGACCGCGCTCAAGACCGCCAAAGCCCGCGCGAATACAGAAATACCCGCTTCGCCTTCAAGTACCGCCGAAGCATTGAACACACAGCGCAGCAGCAAGCCTTCACACAGCCCAACCACACCGGATACTGCGCCAGCTCCTACCGTCGCAAAGCCCTCACAGCCTGCGCCTACGCCAACCGTGACCGAAAACAAGAACGTGGCTGGAGAACTACTGCGCCGCCGTAAAGACAAAGATCAAAGCGCCTAAGCGCCAAACCTTTTCAGGGAAAACTGCGACTAAACCCTCATTCAGGCTATCGCTAAATTGTGCCAAAAGTAGCACCGTACTAGAATGAAACGTGTTTACGATGCTTAATCTGTTGTCATGCGCATCTATCAAGGATCGATCATGAGAAAAGTAGTACTGTTACTGTTGGTGGTCATGCTCTCTATCGCCGCTGTACCCGCGCTAGGGCAAGAATCCGCCAACCCCACCCCCTCTATCAACGCCATCGCCTTCAACGATTTTGGCTTCGCTTATCACACGTCGTTGGGATCAACCCTCACCATCGCGGCGAAAACTGGCGATGCCCCCGACGTGCAGCAGCCGGGCGGCCCGGTGCCGCCGCATACGCTCTATGCTCTTTATCATCCGTCAGCCGATGGCACGCCGGTCAATCCAGATTTTGCGCCTGTCTTGATCCGCTTTTACCATACGGCCGATCTTGCCCCTTATGCCGCGCAGTCTGCGGCGCTTAGCCAGCTTGAATCTTTGCTCGCAGATCGCCCCGATCTGGGCGCCTACACCGTCGCGCCATCCGATATCTCGCAGGCGTTCCCGTCCTTGCCCATGCTCGACAACATTCCCGCCGCGCAAACCATCATCGCGCGCCCTGCATATCTGGAGGCCAGCGGCTTTACAGGCATCGCCTATATCACGGCATACCGTTCAGATGTCAGCCCATTCATGAGCGACAGCTTCGCCTATATCTTTCAGGGCATCTCTACTGATGGGGCGCTGGCCGTTTCTGCGTGGTTCGATCTGACCACGCCGCTCTTTCCAGAAACCCTACCCGCCGATTTTAACTATGACGCTTTCACTGCCGACTATCTCAACAACCTCACCCAAAGCGTCGAAATCCTCACCAGCGCCTCACCCGATGATTTCAGTCCATCGCTCACCATGCTGGATACGCTGATTTCCTCTTTCACCGATCTGAGCGGCGGCTAAAAAATATACGCCTTAAAACGAAAACAGGGTGATCATGATCGCCCTGTTCTTCCCTTCGCTGTAAGCAGCCCTACAACATCTTATAGTGACTGCCGTCCACGTAAGCTATCGCAACGGCGGTTCCCGGCTCAGGCAGCGCCCTATTCCGCAAATCACTGCGCGTACGTTTCTGTTCCCCGTTGTAAGCGCCCCCATCGGGCGCGGTAAATGCATAGCTTACACGAACCATATAGCGCCGGTTCTTACCGCTGCCCGTACTATAGCCATGTATCTCGCGTATCGTGCCGTAAACCAGAGTCCCTTTTCGCAGCATCCTACCCACACGCAAATATTCAATCAGGGGGAATAAAGGCACCAGCAGAAACACGGCGATCACAATAAAAATAGGCGCTACCGAAAGCATCCGTTCAGTGCGAACCCCCGGCCCGCCAATATGGGCAATATCCGGGTTACCCACTGCATAGGTCACTTGCATCCGTGGTTCCAACCCTGCATCAGTATAGAGGCTATAGGTGATTTGTTCTTCAGCAAAATAGGCGTTTCCGGCGGCGTCATACCGGTAGCGCACATGGTAGCAGGTAGAACCACCGTTCTTGCCGCAGCGCGTTGTCCACCGATCAACAATATCAGCGACGCCCGTTTCATTGGGCATCACCGCTAGCTGAATTTCTTCAACGCCTTCAAGCAAGAAACGGCTGCTAATACTAAAAAGGATGATAATCACGGCTAGCATAATCAGAATTTGCAGCCCTATCTCGCGCAGCAGCCTTCTATCCCAACGGCCAGTTACACGCCGGCTGTGAATCCGGTTGAGAACAAATGCGTCCTCGCGAAGCGGCGGGGAAACCGCCATGATATCTTTCACGCCAAACATACATATTTCCCGCTTAGAAGCTACCATCCACCTACTATTTCTACATCGGATTGACGGCTGATGCTAATCTGCCGGGTATCGTTACGAAATTTTCACGAACCATGCCGCGTCATATCATGAAGATATATCAAGATGAACTTGATCTATTCCGGCCACAGTTTTAGACTGACACAATGACCTCATCGGCAGCAGCCCCTACCGTCACCGAAGCGAGAGATCGGTTTGGACGGCTTATCAACTACTTACGCATTTCGCTCACAGACAAATGCAATTTGCGCTGTGTATACTGCATGCCTGAAGATATGGTGTTTCGGCCAGCGCGCGAGTTGTTGCAGGATGAAGAACTGCTCACACTGGTACGTATCTTCACCTCATTGGGATTCTGGAAATTCCGACTCACTGGCGGCGAACCGACCATTCGCCATAACATTGTTGAAATTGTGCGCGGCATCGCCCAAACCGAAGGCGTGCGTTCGCTCTCGATGACCACCAACGGCATTCTGCTTGAAGAACTTGCAGAACCATTAGCCAGAGCCGGCTTGCAGCGCGTGAATGTCAGCATTGACACGCTCGATCCCGCCCGTTTCAAGCGCATCACCCGATGGGGAACATTGGATCAAGTATGGAATGGGCTGATGGCCGCTGAAAAAGCGGGCTTAACGCCCATCAAGTTAAACGCCGTGGTTGTGCGCGGATTCAATGATCAGGACGTGACCGAACTGGCGAAACTGACTGTCAATCACCCCGGGCAGGTGCGCTTCATCGAAATGATGCCGTTTGGTGGTGTTGCGGCCTTCGCCAAAGAACAAATTGTGACCGATGCCGAAATTCAGGCGAAGATCGCTGCAGAATTTCAGCCGCTTCAGCCCGTAGACGATGCAAAATTGGATGGCGAAGCCCGCCTCTATCGCTTTCCTGACGCTTTAGGGCAGGTCGGTTTTATCAGCAGCGTCACGGTGCCGTTTTGCGCTTCCTGCAATCGCGCCCGCCTCACCGCCGATGGCGTGCTGCGCTTATGCCTGCTGCGCGATAAAGAAATCGATCTGCTTCAACCGCTGCGCGCGGGCGCGAATGAAAACGAGCTAAGGCAAATGATTCTTGACGCCATCTGGTGGAAACCATGGGGGCATGGCCTTGCCGAAAATGTCGTCCCCCTCACCCGCGTCATGAGCCAAATTGGGGGGTAAGATCGCTGCATCTAAAATTTCTATGCCTTAGTCTAACCCTGTGGGTATTACACCCACCCCTCTAGCTTTTTCTTCAACGCCAGCAGGAACGCATCGCCCACAGCGCCATCAGCCACGCGATGATCAAAGGTCAGCGAAACATAGCAGCACGGGCGAATCGCGATCACATCCCCGCCCCGCCCATCGGTCACCACTTTGACGCGCTTCTCTAATACGCCGACGCCTAATATCCCCGATTGCGGCTGGTTGATGATCGGCGTCGCCGTCAGGCTGCCCCCCACGCCATGATTGGTGATCGTGAAAGTGCCGCCCTGCATTTCATCCATCTTCAAACTTTTCGCGCGCGCCCGTGCCGCAAGATCGTTGATCGCCCGCGCTAGGCCTTGCAAGCTCAATTCGTCTGCATGGTGAATCACTGGAACTAACAGCCCATCATCCACCGAAACCGCGATGCCCAAATTGATCGCGTTGGGCTTAAAAATACCCGCTTGATCCCAACGCGCATTCAGCATCGGCGCGGTTTGCAGCGCATGAATGGCCCCCGCCGCGAAGTAGGCCGTCAGCGTCAAATTGACTCCCTGCTTCGCAAAGCCGCTCTTATGCGCCTCTCGATGTGCCAGCACCGCCGAAAGATCAACCTCAAAAATGGTGGTCACGTGTGGGGCAATATCCACGCTGCGCCGCATATGCTCAGCAATCGAACGCCGCATCGCCGTCAGCGGCACAAGTTCGCCCTCAACAGCTTGCGGCACCTGCTCCACAGGATACAGGCGCGCAGGCGTTTTTTCGCTTATCGCGCCAGTTTGGGGGGCGCTTTCTGCCGTCGAAGGCGCTTCTACAGGGGAAACGCGGGCTGCGGGAGCATCGCCATATTCCACCGTCGGCTTGAACAGATCACCCGTTCCCGGCTGCTCCCACGGCGGCAGATCATCCGCCGCCTGCTGCTCCCCTTGTCCGGCAGCGGCATTTTTCTCCAGCCACGACTCAACATCCTTCTTGGTCACCCGCCCGCCATGCCCTGTACCGGCAATTTTCGTCAAATCAAGGTTGTACTCTGCCGCCATTCGCGCCACAACCGGCGTGATATGCGCGGCATGCCCATTCGCTGTCACCGCCGCGCTTTTCTCAGCGGCTTTCCCCTGCACAGGGGGCAGGGGGGCAGCTTGCGCCGCTTTCCCTGCGTGTGGGGCTGCATGTGCAGGGGCGAGCGGTTCATGTGTCTCGCCCGCTTTCCCGATCAGCGCCAGCAGGGTTCCCCGTTCAACTGTCGCGCCTTCTTGCACCAAAATTCGCAGTACCACGCCATCTGCTGGCGCGGGTATTTCCGTCTCCACCTTATCGGTGCTGATCTCCAACAGTGGTTCAAAGGCTTCAACCGGATCGCCTTCCTGTTTCAACCATTTGCTAACTGTACCCTCAACCACGCTCTCGCCCAGTTGCGGCATGATCACCTGTGTAGGCATATTTTTCCCCTCGTTAAAAGTGTAAGAAAATCCGCTGCAATCACTTTTAACCGTCAGCTAATATTCCGCCAATGCGCGTATTGCATCCGCAATCTTATCAGGGTTGGGCATGAAAAATTCCTGCATCTCATGGCTAAATGGCACGCCCGGAACATCCGGCCCGGTCAACCGGCGGACAGGCGCATCTAAAAACGCAAACCCCTCATCCGCCAGAATCGCCGCCACTTCTGCGCCATAGCCCATCGTGCGATTGTCCTCATAGACAATCAACGCTTTGCCCGTTTTCTCAATACTGGTGAGGATCGACTCTTTATCCACCGGAAGCAGCGTGCGTAAATCGATCACTTCAGTATCAATGCCATCTTGCGCGGCCACCTGTTCAGCGGCAATCGTCGCATAATGCGCCATCATGCCATAAGCGAACACCGAAAGATCGCGCCCTGCGCGGGCAACCCGCGCCTTGCCAATCGGCGTGAAATATTCCCCCTCCGGCACATCCCCCTTGATCGCGCGGTAGCCCTTTTTCGGCTCGAAGAAAAGCACCGGATTCGGATCGCGCACCGCGCTTTTCAGCAGTCCCTTCGCATCTTCTGGCGTTGAAGGGATCACGATCTTCAAGCCGGGGCAGTGTGTGAAGAAGGCTTCCACGCTCTGGCTGTGATACAGCCCGCCGGCAATGCCGCCGCCATATGGCACACGAAGCACCATCGGCACATTCCATTGGCCGTTCGAGCGGTAATACATCTTCGCCGCCTCATTCACGATCTGGTTGAAGGCCGGATGGATGAAATCAGCAAATTGAATTTCGCAGATCGGGCGCAGATCAGCCAGCGCCGCGCCAATGCCTATCGCCACGATGCTCAATTCCGCCAGCGGCGAATCCACCACCCGCATATCGCCATACTTATCGAAAAGGCCTTGCGATGCGCGAAATACGCCGCCCCGCCGCCCAACATCCTCGCCGGTCAAAAAGACCCGCTCATCCCGCGCCATTTCCTCATCCATCGCCGTGCGAATGGCATCAATCAGCGTCATCTGTGCCATCGCTAGGCCTCCACCGGCGCATAAACATCGCCCATTGTTTCTTCAGGCGCGGGGTGCGGTGCGGCCTCAGCCGCCGCCTGCGCTTGATCTACCGCAGCCTTCGCATCAGCCTCCATTTCCTGCACCTTCTCGCTAGTCAGAATTTGCTCGTCCAGCAGCCATTTCTGGAAATGTGAAATCGGATCTTTCGCCTTCCATTCCGCCACTTCTTCGCGGGTACGGTAGCTGCGATCATCATCATCAGAAGAATGCGGCACAATGCGATACGTCTTGGCCTCCAGCAGTGTTGTACCCTCGCCGCCGTAGGCGCGCTGCGCCGCTTCATAAGCCACATCGTAAACCGCCAGCACGTCGTTACCGTCCACCACCACCCCATGAACGCCATAAGCCGCCGCGCGATCTGCCACGTTGCGCACCGCCATCTGCTGCTCGATGCCCACCGAGATCGCATAAATATTGTTCTGCACCACGCAGATCATCGGCAGTTTGTGTACGCCAGCCCAATTCATCCCCTCATGCCATTCGCCTTGACTAGTTGATCCTTCGCCTAAACAGGTCAGCGCCAAGCGCGGCCGAGTGGTGTCATTCGGATCGTCCAAGCCAAGCTGCTGCCGGTATTTAATGGCAAAAGCCAGTCCCGCCGCTTGCGGCACTTGGGTCGCAACGGGCGCGCTGCCGCTGATGATGTTGAGCGATTTGCTGCCGAAGTGGCTTGGCATTTGCCTGCCGCCGCTGGAATATTCATCTTTTTTAGCGTACAGGCTCATCATGAAATCGGTGGGGGTAATGCCTATTGCGAGAGTAAGTGCAAGATCGCGGTAGTAGGGGTGAACATAATCTACGGTGCGGTTGATGGCAAATGCTGTGCCAACTTGCGCCGCTTCATGCCCCATCGCGCTAATGTGAAAGGCGATCTTGCCTTGACGATGAAGCGCCCAACTGCGTTCGTCAAGGCGTCGGCTGAGCAGCATCACCCGGTACATCTCAATGAGGGTGGTCTCGCCCAACCGCATCGCCGCCCGCTCCTGCTGCGCTGCGGCCATCAGTTATCCTTTGTCTAAACAACGATTATTTGCAAGAACATATGAATTCTTTGCCAGTCATTTTACAGTGTTGATCTATAAAGCCGCAAAACAACTTAGATAAATTGTACAGCAAAAACGATGTCTGCCCGGCATGCTACGCGAACGAAGACCATTCAACAGCTCGGAAAACTAAACACCCCTATCCCTCCGCTTACGTGAAAACGGGGGACAGGGGTGAAAGCTATGCCTAATAATTACGCCGCCAGAATGTCACCCGGCAGTTTCTAATTCATGGGTGGTCATGTCAATACCCGCGCGTAATTCTTTTTCGTATAGGTCTAATCGCTGAGCAACATACATTCCAGCTTGCTCATAAAGCGCCACCGCCCCTGTTAAACTACTGGCATCCACGCCTAGCCCGACGCTTTTCTTGCCGCGGCGATACATCTCATTGAAGGCAGTAAGCAGCAGTGCGCGCCCAAGCCCATGTTTGCGGTATTCGCGTTTCACACCCAACGTTGAAACCCAGCCTACCGTCTCATCATCGGCAAACTTAGGCTCACACAGGCCAATGCCAGCAAGATCATCCCCTGAAAATATCAGCCACCACAGCGACGGATCATAATCCTGCCAGTGATGCATCCACCGCTTAAAGTCATCTTCAAAATTGCGCTCAATATAGCCAAAGTGATCTCTAAAGCTCTCTCGCATAACCCGATACGCAGCTAGTTCATCCTGATCGCGAATCGCGCTGCGGATCACAAAGCCATCTGGAATCGCCGGAATCTGTGGGGGGGCGTCTAAGTCAATTTTCATGCGGTAGCTGTGCCGAAACTGCCGAAATCCCATCCGTTCTAACAGCGGTTGGTAGTAGCGTTCATCTTCTCGATACGTGTAGGCGCGCAGCATCACCCGCGCCCCTGCCGGCGCTTCATCAATCATCACCCGCGCGCGGCCTTCCACCCATTCAATGAGCGCCTCACCAAGCCCCAAAGACTCATAATCTTGGCGCATATAGGCATCCAGCCACATCGTCACCGGTGGATGATCCGGAAAAAACACCCCATACCCCACAATTTCACCCTGCGCATTCTCTGCAATCCGCAGATCATGTTCAAAATCAATGTTAGGGTCTAACCACTCTTTCAACAGATCATCAAGGCTGTCATCTGCTTGCCCCGTTAGCAAAATAGCATTCTGATTCTTGAGCGCCAACACCGCCGCAGCATCTTCCATCCGCGGCGCTCGAAATCGCAAATTTTCAGGAATCGCAACCATAACAGCCTCTGCACGTTGGAGTTATAAGGGTTCATAAAGGTCTACACAGTGTAATGAGTTTTCATAAATCTTGTCAAGCAGTCGGGTAATCGCTTCAAAATGACTTCGGAAATTAAAAATATGTATGCTTGAAACCACCAACAACTTTGAAGCGATTTTCCTGAAGTGCTGCGGCCCGATATGGCGGCCACTAGCCAAACTCGCTATAGTTGCAGTATCTGGATAATCGAATCGAAATTTGATTAAAAACATGTTTGTTGAAAGGGAATAATGATGCGTGAAGCTGTGATTGTCGCTGCTGCGCGTACTGCCGTCGGCAAGTCAAAAAAAGGCGTCACCCGTAACGCGCGTTCCGATGAAATGGCGGCGCTGGTTGTACGTGAAGTGCTAAACCAGACCGGAGGCAAGCTCGATCCGGCTGAAATTGATGATGTGGTCATCGGCTGTGCCATGCCCGAAGGCTCGCAGGGGTTGAACTTCGCCCGCGTGATCGCCTTACGCGCCGGGCTTCCAGTGGATATTGCTGGACAAACAGTGAACCGCTTTTGTGCCAGCGGCCTACAAACCATCGCTGCCGCCGCCGAACGCATCATCGCAAATGGCGCTGATATCATCATCGCAGGCGGCGCTGAAAGCATGTCGCAAGTGCCAATGAGCGGCTTCCGCATCAGCCCTAACCCGTATATGGCGGAAAACGATCCCAACGTCTATATGAGCATGGGCTTGACCGCCGAGCAGGTGGCCGATGAGTTTAACGTCAGCCGCGAAGATATGGACGCCTTCGCCGCAAACAGCCACCAGAAAGCGACAAAAGCGATGGACAGTGGCATTTTCAAAGACGAAATTGTGCCTTTTGAAGTGACCGAAACTTACTTCAACGAAGCTGGCGAGCAGGTCACCGAAACCATCATCCTCGATCAGGATGAACACCTGCGCCGCGAAACCACCGTCGAAGGCCTCGCTAAATTGAAGCCCGTCTTTAAGCAAAACGGCCGCGTCACCGCCGGAAACAGCAGTCCCCTCAGCGATGGCGCCGCCGCCGTGATCGTGATGGAAGCGGGCAAAGCCGCGCAGTTAGGCTTGGCGCCACTAGCGCGTTTTGTCGGCTTCAATGTCGCCGGCGTTCGCCCTGAAATCATGGGCGTGGGGCCAATTGCCGCCATCCCGAAGCTACTTCAGCGCACGGGCATATCACTGGATGAATTAGACCTGATTGAACTGAACGAAGCGTTCGCCTCTCAAGCGTTGGCTGTCATCCGGCATCTGGAGATGAATCCTGAAAAGGTGAACGTGAACGGCGGCGCGATTGCGCTGGGGCATCCATTGGGCGCAACCGGCTCTAAACTCACCGTTCAACTGGTCAATGAAATGTCCCGCCGGAACAGTAAGTATGGCATGGTCACCATGTGTATCGGCGGCGGCATGGGCGCGGCTGGCATCTTCGAGAATTTGAATTAGTCAAAGCGTGTCGCACATAATTGACGGTGATTTAGTTCATAGCAAACGGGATTGACGCCTCAATCCCATTGAGGCATACAGTATGATTGGTCGCGTCTTTTCTACCGCGCTTCGTCTGGCGATCAGCTTCATCGTCATCATCTTCATCGTTGGCCTGCTTTCGCTGCTGCCCGGCTTTGAAATCACCGATTTCGCAGCGCTGATAGTGGGCGTTGTTCTCTTATCACTGCTCAACGCCCATCTCTATCCACTGTTGATACGGCTTACATTACCGTTCACCGTCTTATCTTTCGGGCTGATCAGCCTCGTCTTAAACGGCTTGATGATCCTGCTGGTTGCGGCAATTATGCCCGGCTGGATTGTAGACGGCCTGCTCACCGCGATCTTAATTTCAATCATATTCACCATCCTCTTTGGATCAATCGTCCCCGGCATTATGGGGCGCCATGATGATGAACTGTATCGCTACGAAGTCGTCAAACGGTATGCCAACAAGGCAAAAAAAGAGGGCGCGAAGCACTATGATCGCCCCGGCTTGATGATCCTCGAAATTGACGGCCTCTCTGAACCCGTACTGCGTCAGGCCGTCAGGCAGGGATATATGCCCTTCATTAAATCATGGCTGCGTTCCGGCGAATACAAGCTCCATGAGTGGGACAGCGGCCTACCCGCGCAAACATCCTCTATGCAGGCCGGCATTTTGCACGGCTCGCATTTCAATATTCCGGCCTTCCGTTTCTACGATAAGAAAAATGATGTTCTGCTGGTCTCCAACCACCCCAAAGATGCCGCCCTCATGCTCAGCCGTTTGGATGATGGCAAAGGTATCCTGTCCGAAAATGGCTTCTCATTAAACAACTGGGCGCATGGCGACGCGCAGGAAATTCTGCTCACCTTCACCGGTTTCTCAACGGAAGTCGGATCGTTAAAAGGCATGCGCAGTTCCGATACGCTATTTCAGTTTTTCGCCGTCGCCGCCAACGTCCAGCGCGTCATCGTCGCTGCCATCCGCGATCTGTTCACCGAGTACCGCGAAGCTCGCGCTCAGGTGCGGCGCGACGTGGAACCGCGCATTAAGCGTAAATACCCATATCCGCTCATCCGCGCCGGCACGGTCGCCATCTTTCCCTATCTCAGCATTTACCTGCTGATCGGCAAAATGTGGGAAGGGATCAGCGTCGCCTATACCACCTTCGTCAGCTACGATGAAGTTGCCCATCATGCCGGCGTAGAACGCGCCGATTCCTTCAAAATCCTCAACCAATTCGATGAGCAGGTTCGCCTGATGGTCGCCGCCGCGCAGCAAACCCCGCGTAAATATGAATTTGTCCTGCTTTCCGATCACGGGCAATCTCAAGGCGCAACTTTCCGCCAGCGTTACGGAATGACGATTGGCGAGCTGATTGATAAATCCATCGTCGATCCTTCCCACACGATTCAAACAGTGTTCGGTGAAGATGCCGGAAACAATATCAACCTGCTTGCCTCACAGTTCGCGCAATCCAGCCGCTGGGCTGCAAAGCGCATGAAAGAATTGATGGGGGATCGAACTGACGAAGATTATGTGGAACTGGTTTCAGATGAAAACCCTGAACAAGAGCAGCAGGCGCAGAAAGCGGATACCATCGTTTGCGCCTCTGGTAATCTGGCGCTGATTTACTTCAAGAAATCCCGCGAACGCATGACCCTTGAAGATATTGACGCGGCCTTCCCCGGTTTGATAGACATCCTCTCAAATCACCCCGGCATCGGTTTTGTCATGGTACGCTCGCAGGTCTATGGGCTGATCGCTGTTGGGGCGAATGGCGTTTATCATCTGAAGGACGATACCATTGACGGGGAAAACCCGCTGGCTAATTTTGGCGTCAATGCGCCGATGCACCTGCGCGAGCTGGATACCTATCCCGATGTGGGCGATCTCGTGCTGATCAGTATGTATGACCCAGAATGGGATGAAGTTGCCGCATTTGAAGAGTTAGTCGGATCGCACGGTGGGCTAGGCGGCGATCAAAATCATCCATTCATCATGTTCCCGGCCAGCTTTGATCCCAACGACGAAATCAAAAACCTGATCGGCGCGCCGGCCATCTATAAGCTGCTCAAAAAATGGACGGAAGGGCGCTAGCATAGAAATGCCGAATCCAAAATGAAAGCATTCTGGCGGGTACTTTAGCGCATAAGCGAAACGTGTCTTGCCCGGTTAGCGCAGCTTTAGCCGGGTGGCTTCAGACTCCAACATCTTGGAAATTTGATGCGATAGCCCCGATTTTTGCCATGTCAAACGTTTTAACTGCGCGGGCAACTGTGTATAATACTGCGCTAGTTCGTGGCAGAGTTGAATAAAACGGTTATTTAAGTGTTATTTCAGATCGTTTTATAGGAGGTATTACCCTTTGGGCGTTTTAATGGAGGTGAAAAACCTCGTCACTCGTTTCCACACTCAAGAAGGAACCGTATACGCGGTCAATGATGTTTCCTATGTCCTAAATGAGGGGGAAACGCTGGGCATCGTCGGTGAGTCTGGCTCTGGCAAAAGCGTACATGCGCTCTCCATTATGCGCTTGATCGCCATGCCCCCCGGCAAAATTGAAGGTGGCGAAGTGTGGTTTGAGGGCAAAGACCTGCTCAAACTTAAATCTGACGAAATGCGCTTGATTCGCGGCGCTGAAATTGCAATGATCTTTCAAGACCCGATGACTTCCCTCAATCCGGTTTTGACTATCGGCACCCAAATTACCGAAGCCCTCAAGCTACATATGGGCATGAACGATAAAGATGCTGATAACCGCGCCGCTGAACTCTTAAGCATGGTTGGTATTCCAGATGCAAAACGCCGTCTGAAGAATTATCCACATCAGTTCTCTGGCGGTATGCGTCAGCGCGTCATGATCGCTATGGCGCTCTCCTGCAATCCGAAGCTATTGATCGCTGACGAACCCACAACCGCCCTCGACGTGACCATTCAGGCGCAAATCATCGAGTTGATTAAGCGTCTGCGCGATCAATTCGGCATGGCGATTGTTTGGATCAGCCACGACCTCGGCGTGGTGGCCGGTCTTGCCGATACCGTGCAGGTCATGTACGGTGGCCGCATCGTAGAACGCGGCCCGGCAGAAGAAGTATTCAAAGATACCCGTCATCCGTATACCCTTGGACTGCTGCGTTCACTGCCCCGCCATGATGCTAGTACCAACCGCGAGCGTTTGGTACAAATTGAAGGCTCACCGCCAGATATGCGTCAACTCTCACCCGGCTGCCCGTTTGCGCCGCGCTGTACCTATAAGATCGCGCGCTGCGAACAAGAAATGCCGCCGCTTATTCCAGGTGACGATTCTTCAGCAGACCACCTAAAAGCTTGCTGGGTAGATGTTCGCAAGCACCAACCACTATCTAACGCGGAGACCGCCCATGTCTAGCCCAGCAGCAGCTGT
>DAOTUZ010000096.1:0-12950 GCA_034437295.1 Anaerolineae bacterium
CGTTGAATATCCATCGCTATGCCTCTCTATGCCGAAACCTGCTCGCGCAGTTCAATGAAATTCTGCAAAAGCCTGCGCCCATCAGCAGTCAGGATGCTTTCAGGGTGGAACTGTACGCCATATATCGGCAGTTCCTTATGCTGAAGCCCCATAATTTCGCCATCAATCGTGCGGGCGGTAATCTGCAAGCAGCTTGGCAGCGTAGCCTCTTCCACGATCAAGCTGTGGTAACGGGTCGCCTCAAATGGCCGCGCCATTCCCTCTAAGATACCTTCGCCCTGATGATAAATCAGGCTGGTTTTGCCGTGCATCAATTCCGGTGCGCGTTTCACCACGCCGCCAAACACCTGCCCAATAGACTGATGCCCCAAGCAAACGCCTAACGTGGGGATCGTCGGGCTTAACTCGCGCAGTACATCCAGGGCAACCCCAGTATCATCTGGCGTCCCCGGCCCCGGCGAAATCACAATCTGGCTTGGCGCAAGATCAGCAATTTGCTGCACTGAAACCATGTCATTACGAAATACGCTGATCTCTGCGCCTAACTCGCCAAACAACTGCACAAGGTTATAGGTGAAGCTGTCATAGTTATCAATCACTACAATCATCGTCGTTCCTCCGGTTCTGTAACGGCGCTGGATGCCAGCCCGTCAAGGTGCGCCTGATCATCGGATGCCACCAGTTCCCAACCGCCTTCACTGCGGCGAATGGTGGTCACTGAAGTATTGCCAAGGGTGTAATCTTCGCTCACCGAGCTAGGGATTAGCTCATCGAGCAGGAATTTAATCGCCGCCGTATGCGAGAGGATGCCAATCGTTTCGCCAGCATCACGGGCGATAAAATCGTCAAATGCCGCTTGCATCCTACTGCGAACTTCCGCCCGTGACTCGCCGCCGGGCAGCGTAAAATGCTCACGATCCGCCAGAAGTTCTGCAAATTCTTCTGGATACCATGCCTGCATTTCCTCGAAAGTTAGCCCCTGCCACAGCCCAACCGCGCGTTCGCGTAAACGCGCATCCTGAATCGGCTCAAAGGCAAGATGCACCGCTAACGCATCGGCTGTTTGCAGTGCGCGGCGCAGATCGCTGGTATACAGCGTCGAAAGGCCGATATGCCGCACAAAGCGCCCTAATGCCTCTGCCTGCCGCAGCCCATGCACATTCAAAGGTGAGGCCACCCAGCCCTGCCATCGCCCCTGCTTGTTCCAGTCTGTTTCTCCAGAACGGATGAAAACCACTCGCTTGACCAAGATACACTCTCCAAATCACACAATGTTCGCTTAAGGGCGGCGCATACCGCCCATTCAAATGCAATCCTTACGCCAAGCCTTCTTCTGCGCGGCGTACCGCCAGCAGCATGGCCTTCGCCTTGTTGATCGATTCCTGATATTCATTGGCCGGCACGCTGTCTGCCACAATTCCCGCCCCCGCCTGAATATACAACGTCTGCTGCTTCATCAACGCCGCGCGAATGGTAATACAAGTATCCATCGAGCCGTCAAAGCTGAAATAGCCCACTGCGCCGCCATACACGCCTCGGCGCGAGCCTTCCAGTTCTTCGATAATTTCCATCGCCCGTACCTTCGGCGCCCCGCTCAACGTGCCTGCTGGAAAAGTTGCCCGCAGCAGCGCAAACGCCGTCATGTCGCCGCGCAGTTCACCTTGTATATTGCTCACAATATGCATAATCTGCGAATAGCGTTCGATGAACATCAGATCGGTCACTTTGACCGTGCCATATTTGCAGACGCGGCCAAGATCGTTGCGCCCTAAGTCCACCAGCATGATATGTTCTGCACGCTCTTTAGGATCGGCCAGCAGTTCTTCCGCCAGCGCCCTATCTTCCTCTGCATCAGCGCCGCGCCGCCGCGATCCGGCAATCGGGCGCACAGTCGCGATATTATCCTCAAGGCGCACATGCGTTTCTGGCGACGCCCCGATTAACGTAAACTCATCGCTGAATTGCAGAAAAAACATATACGGCGACGGGTTCATCGCCCGAAGTGTACGGTACACGGCCAGCGGTGATGCTTCTGTGCGGCGAATCAAGCGCTGTGACAGCACGATCTGAAAGGCATCCCCCGCCGCGATATATTCTTTCGCCCGCTCAACATTGGCCTCAAATTGTTCGCGGGTGACGCTGGCGGTGGTCGCTTCATCTTCAGCAGCTACCGCCGCCATATTCTGCGCTGGAAGCGGCTGTTGCAGCACATCCACTATTTCTTCAATACGCTCTAGGGCATCGTCATAAGCCGCGTCTGGATCGCCAGTATTATGCGCGTTCGCCAGCACCAGCAGTTGGTGTTTCGCGTGATCGAAAATGACCACAGTATCCACCAGCATGAAGGCTACATCCGGCACTTCAACTTCATCAACCGCAGTATCTGGCAGATGCTCAAAATAACGCACAGCATCGTAACTCAGGCAGCCCACTGCCCCGCCTATAAACCGCGGCAGGCCGTCAATATGCACCGGTTTCACGCGCATAAACTCACGTTCAACTGCATCTAACGGGTCTTCACCATCCTCAAGCGGCCGCTGCGTAGTAACGCCATGCAGCGTTCGCGTCACAATATGATCCCGAACGGTGATCACGCCTTTAGGGTTCACGCCGAGAAAAGAATAGCGCCCCACCTGCTCGCCACCTTCCACGCTTTCCAGCATGAAGGCCACGTTGCCCAGTCGGGCTAATTTCATGTATACAGAGACTGGGGTTTCTAAGTCTGCCAGCAGTGGGCGGTAAACAGGCACAAGATCGCCCTGTTGGAACAATTCGCTCACTGTACTGCGCGAAGGAAGCGCCTCAGCGCGGGTCATCGCAAGCACCATCGTCATATCCTCACAATACAAAAAGCCTCTCCCGTAACAAGGACGAGAAGAGGCTTTCCCGTGGTGCCACCTTGATGATCATCAAATTGATGACCGCTCATTCAAAGGTACGGGCTTATGCGTGCCGATACCCCGCGCATTGATAACGGGTGCGTTTTCCCGGCGCAGACTACTGCTTGCGGTTCGCCTGCGCAACTCCCTGATCCATTCTGTGGCTTCCTGTGTACCGCCTTCGCAGCAGCTGGCGGCTCTCTGAACACGGTGTATGCCACATACTCGTTCAGATCAACATCTTTGAGTATATGAGATTGCTAGACAGCGTAACCACTATTTGCCTGCCTGTCAAGCAGTTCATCATAAAACATGCAAGCGGCAAAGCGCCTCTACACACCAGATTATGACTGCAATTCCACCCATTTTTATCAGCCTCCCCTTCGCCATAGATTCGGCTGACTTTCTCACGCGCAGTTCGTAAGTTATACTCTTGAAACATTCCAGTTTGAAGAGGAACCTGTGACCAACCGCGAAATGGCGGCGATGTTTGAGCGCATCGCAGATATGTTGGAAATTAAAGGCGAGAATGTGCATCGCATTCTAGCCTATCGTAATGCTGCTAATTCCATCGGTCAGTTCCCCCGTGATCTGCGTATCGTCGCCGCTGAAGGCGGCCTAGAAGAAATTCCCGGCGTTGGCAAAGTGATTGCAGAGAAAATCACCGAAATTCTTGATACTGGCACGCTGCAATTTTACGAGAATCTGGCCGCCGAAGTTCCCCCCGGCGTGGTAGACATCCTGCATATCAACGGTGTTGGCCCCAAAAAAGCGCGCATGTTCTGGCAAGATGCCGGCATCACCGATATTCCTTCATTGGAAGCCGCTGCAAAAGAAGGAAAACTGGCCGGGCTTCCGGGCATGGGCGCAAAAAGCGTCACGCGCATCCTTGAAGGCATCGACTCTTATAACCGCCGCGCCGCCAATACGCGCACACCGCTAGGTGTCGCCCTACCCACCGCCGAGCGCATTCTCGCCACGATCATGCAGATCGAAGGCGTAGGCGAAGGCGCGATCGCTGGCAGCATTCGCCGCGCCTTGCCCACGATTGGCGATGTTGATCTGGTCGTCACAGCAGACGACGCCGCGCCGATCATGGATGTATTCGTCCATATGGACGAAGTAGCACGGGTACTTGGTCACGGCCCCACCAAAAGTTCGGTTGAACTGCAAAACGGCCTGCAAGTTGACCTGCGCGTGCTGCCTCAAGAGCGTTGGGGGACGGCGCTGGTCTACTTCACCGGCAGCAAAAATCACGGCATTAAGCTGCGAACGCTGGCGCTGGCTAAAGGTTTATCGCTTAACGAGTGGGCCTTCACCCTAGTAGATGGCGGCCAAGAAATCCGCTGCGCCACCGAAGAAGAAGTCTATGCACAGCTTGGTTTGCCCTACATCCCGCCTGAACTCCGCGAAGATATGGGCGAAATTGAAGCCGCGCAAAAAGGCAAGCTCCCTAAACTGATCCAGTTGAGCGACATTCACGCCGACCTCCATATGCACACAGTTTGGAGCGATGGCGTTTCCACAGTACGAGAAATGGCCGAAGCCGCGATTGAGCGTGGGCGAAGCTATATCGTCATCACCGATCATTCCCACGGCGCCACCATCGCTAATGGACTCTCGATTGAACGTTTGCTGGAGCAGCAGATCGAAGTTCGCCGTGTAGATGCCGAAATGGGCGGCGCAATCCGCGTATTTCACGGCACCGAAATGGAAATCAAAGCCGATGGCACGCTGGACTTTCCCGATGAAATCCTTAAACAGCTAGACTTCGTGATCGCCTCCCTACATGTCGGCTTGCGCCAGCCCCGCGAACAAGTCACCCAAAGGCTGCTGAACGCCCTAAATAATCCAAATGTCGATCTGATCGGCCACCCACGCGGGCAGCTCATCCCTGATCGTGATCCTGCCGATCTGGACATGGATGCTGTATTTGCCACCGCGCAAAAAACCGGCACCGCGCTGGAAATCAACGCCAACCCACACCGTCTCGATCTAGAAGCGCAGTATGCCCGACGCGCCGCCGAACTTGGTATCCCGATCTGCATTGATACCGACGCGCACCGCCCTGAAAACATGGATCTGATGCGCTATGGCGTCATGACCGCGCGGCGGGGTTGGCTTGAAGCCAGTCAGGTCATCAACACATGGCCCCTTGAACAATTTATGCAGTGGTTGGATAAACGCAATGACCGATAACCCTTTTCAGCCTCCCGCCTTTTCGCCCGATGACGGAACTCGGCAAATAACCCCGGCAGACGATACCCGCCAGATGCCGCCGCCATCACTTCCACCGGCGCCACCTCAACCGCCGCAAAGTGGGCTGCCGCCAGCGCCACAAAATCGCGCGATGCCCCCTTTGCCGCCGCCGCATCGCCCGCCCCCAAAGCGCGCCCGCAAGCAGCGCAACAACAGCCCGATGTACCTGCCGGTCTGGTCAGTGCTGGCGATGGTGGGCATCGTGTTCGTCGTGGCCTTTGGGCTGATCGGTCTGGTGATCGGGCTTGGCGGCGACGGCGGCCCCGGCGGTTCGCCGCGCATCATCATCATCACCGCCATTCCCAGCGATACGCCGCCGCCCGGCGAACCTACGACACCAGCCAACGCCGTGACGCTGGAACCCGCCCAAATTGCGCCAGGCTCGCTGCCCACCTTTGCGCTTGAAGGCCCAACCCTTCTCCCCGTAATTCTCTCTCCCACGCCGCTAAGCATCGCCCTCGGCTCAACGGTGGTGGTCAACGCCGATTCCTTGAATGTGCGCGCTGGCGCGGGAACTGATCAGGAATTGGTTTTCATAGCGCCGCTCGGAACGACATTTAGAGTCATAGAAGGCCCACTAAGTGCAACAGGATTCACCTGGTGGCGCATTCAAAATCCAGATAATCCGGGCGAAACCGGTTGGGCAGCGTCGCAGTTTCTAGATGTTCAATCTTCTGACGGCACGCTTTCGGCAACCATAGCCCCCTAAATTGGAGTCCGCTATGACCGATATTTCCCAGCGTGCGGCTGATCTGCGCCATCTACTCGCAGATTACAGCTATCGCTATTACGTGCTTAGCCAACCTGCCGTAAGTGATGCTGAATACGATCAAATCTATAACGAACTGGTATCGCTTGAGCAAGCGTACCCTGAACTCATCACGCCCGATTCACCCACGCAGCGCGCTGGAAACGATCTTTCAGAAGATTTTCCAAAAGTTCGCCACGCAGCGCCGATACTCAGCCTTTCCAACGCCTTTTCGGCAGAAGATTTGCAAGCATGGGAAGATCGCAACCTGAAATTATTGCCCTCCGGAACGCAGTTAAACTATGTTCTGGAGCCAAAACTAGATGGTCTCACCATCGTCATCACCTATGAGAACGGCGTGCTGGCGCAGGCCGCCACCCGTGGAAATGGTGAAACCGGCGATGTTGTGACGCCCAATGTGCGCACGATTCGCACGATTCCGCTGCGCATTCCTACCAACCCAAACGGCCCGGCTGCGCCAGCGCGATTGGTCGTGCGTGGCGAAGTATTGTTCCTGAAGAAGGATTTTGAAGCGGTAAATCAGAAGCAGGCCGAATCCGGATTACCCGCCTACGTAAACGCCCGTAATACAGCATCAGGTTCGCTCAAACAAAAAGATTCGCGCTTAACCGCAGCCCGTCCATTAACAGCGTTCATCTATCAAGTGGTTGATGTAAGTGGGAAAACGCTCGATAAACAGTGGGATAATTTGCATTACCTGAAAGAATTAGGGTTCTTAACATCGCCGGATGCGGGATATTTTCCCACCTTATCCGACGTTATCCAGCAAATACCCACATGGGAAAACCGCCGTAATGCGCTTGACTTTGAAATTGATGGCGTGGTCATCAAAGTGAATGATCTCAAAGTTGCCCGTGAACTTGGCGTTGTGGGCAAAGACCCACGCGGCGCAGTCGCCTATAAATTCCCCGCGCAGGAAGCTTCTACCCATCTGCTCGATGTTGTGGTCACTGTCGGCCGTACTGGCAAAATCGTGCCAAATGCGCGGCTTGAGCCAGTGTTTATCGGCGGAGTCACCGTCAGCAATGCCACGCTGCACAATTACGACATCGTACAGGCGCTGGATATTCGTATCGGGGATCGCGTCATTGTGAAGCGCGCCGGCGATGTCATCCCAAACGTGATCGGCGTGATCGCCGTAGAGCGAAATGGCAGTGAAAAGCCTATTTTACCGCCTGAGCGCTGCCCCTACTGTGATACGCCGCTCATTCAACCTGAAGGCGCGGTAGATTATTACTGCCCTAACACCCAGTGTCCCGAACGCATCTATCGCCAGTTAGAATTTTTTGTTTCACGAGCGGGTTTGGATATTGAGGGATTCGGCGGGCAAACCGTCAAAGCCCTGCTGGATAAAGGCCTGCTCCACGATGAAGCCGATATTTTCTCATTGACCGCCGCGCCGCTGCTAGAACTCGATAAATTTGCAGAAAAGAAAGTCAACAACCTGTTAGCTGCCATCGAAGCAGCTAAAGCACGCCCCTTATCACAGGTGATCACCGCGCTCGGCATCGAAGGCGTGGGCAGCACAATTGCCGTCGATCTTGCTGATCATTTCAATTCGATGGATGCGCTGCAAGCTGCCACCCCCACCCTGCTCGAAGAAGTAGACGGCATCGGGGGGGTATTGGCGCAAAATATTTTCAATTGGTTTCAAGACCCCTACCATTTAAGCCTGCTAGACAAGTTACGCGCTGCCGGCGTGAATATGCAAAATACAGCTCGCATCATGGCTGGTCATGCGCTTGCAGGCAAAACTTTCGTACTGACCGGCACTTTACCCACATTATCCCGCGAAGAAGCCGCCGCTCTGATTGAATCGCACGGCGGTAAAGTGACCGGAAGCGTCAGCAAAAAGACCGATTACGTCGTGGTGGGTGATTCGCCCGGCAGTAAGGCAGAAAAGGCGGCGCAGTTGGGCGTCCAAATTCTCAGCGAAACTGATCTATTTGCGCTTCTCGATAACCCGCCACCAGCGCTGCCGGAATGACCGCTATAATCCTGTTTATCACCTTATAAGGGCATAGCAGCATTTCCCTGCCCACCCAAATGAAATGGATTTACCCCACATGCCTCAGATCATCATCCGCCGTGACCGTGAAAAGCCAGTCATTCAGCAGCACCCGTGGATTTTCTCCGGCGCTATTCAAGAGGTACGCGGGGAGCCAGCCCCCGGCGACATCGTAGACGTTATCTCCACCAAAGGGCGCTTTCTAGCGCGTGGCTACTGGAATCAAAAATCCCAGATTCAAGTACGCATCCTCACCTGGCAAGATGAACCCATTGACGACGACTGGTGGCGGCGGATGATTCAGCAGGCAATCGCCGCAAGATCATCCGATCTTCCCTCTGATATGCCCGATAAAATGGCGAAACGCTTGATTAACGCCGAAAGTGATTGGCTGCCCGGTCTCATCGTTGATCGCTACGCTGATTTTCTCGTGCTTCAGGCGCTAACGATGGGCATTGATCGGCGAAAACATGATATAGCTCGCCTGCTCCATGAGCTACTACCTGAAATAAAAGGCATCTATGAGCGCAGCGATGTAGACGTGCGCGGCAAGGAAGGCCTAAAACCGGAAACAGGCCTGTTATGGGGGGAAGAACCACCCGAATATATCGAGATACAGGAATCCGGCAGTAAATTTCGGGTAGATGTGCGCAAAGGTCACAAAACCGGCTTCTATCTCGATCAGAGCGCTAACCGCGCAGCCGCCCATCACTATACAGAAAAGTTGAGCCGCCAATTAGGCCGCCCGCTAAAAATACTTAATCTCTTTAGCTACACTGGCGGGTTTGCGATCAACATCTTAAATGGAAATATAGCAGCAATTACCTGCGTTGACGCCTCTTATGAAGCCCTTGAATTAGCCGAACACAACGCCGAACGTAATCTGGCAGCAAACAACGCCCCTGAACTTGAATTCCTTCAGGCCGATGTTTTCCAACTGCTGCGCGATTATGTAGATCAGGGTGAAAAGTTCGATTTCATCATCTGCGATCCGCCGAAGTTTGCCCACAACGCCGGCCAAATAGAGAGGGCGGCTCGCGGTTACAAAGACCTGAACCTACACTGCTTCAAGTTACTCAATCCCGGCGGCGGTTTGATGACATTCTCATGCTCTGGCGCCATCAGCACCGATCTGTTCCAGAAGATTGTATTTGGCGCATTGGCAGACAGCGGCAGGCAGGGGCAAATCGTACAGTATCTCAGCGCCGCGCCAGATCATCCGGTCGCGCTCACTTTTCCCGAAGGGGCATATCTCAAAGGACTGCTCATCCGTGTAGTGTAGAAACCAGAGGCACTCACTTTATCGAATTATGCCTATTCTTTTACCTCATCCCTTCAACCGTAGGGGTGAGGGTTTACTCCCCACTTTTGCCAACCCCAATTTCTACGTTCTCTCCCGCCAGCTTACGAATTTTCAAGAAGGTTTCCATCCAACTAATCGGGCTGAGGCCAAGTTTTTCGCGAATAGTCTCAGGCGGTATACCCGCTACATAATCCCGTACTGCGCACGTCCAACGCATCATCTCAAAAGACAGCTTATGCTCAATGCCCGCCTCTACCCCAATCGCTTCCAGAATGTATTCCAGATTGCGCGCCGTACAGGTGAACACAATCTTTTCCGGCGTATATTGCACTAAGTAATCGTCTAGAACGGCCATCAACTCAGTATCTAGCGCCAATCGCCGTTCCTTGTATTCATGCTTCGCGCTCACCTGCCGTATCAGCAGCATGGGATGATTGCCACGCTCAAAATCCGCCAGCGTCAGGCGCATAATTTCACTCTTTTTTATCCCCGTATTCAGCAGTAAATTGAACAACAGTTCCGGGCGTGTATCCAATTCATCGCGCCGCTTGAATCTGTGTGATGCCAGCATCGCCGCCGAAACTTGATCTGTATTCAAAATAGTCGCCAAAGGCGCTGGCCCTGAACGCTGAAGGATGGCTTTGGCTGGATCATGGTCAAGCACTTCTAGATCGGCCAGCCATTTGAAATAGACTTTTAACGTCGTCACCCGCCGAGCATACGATTTACGACTGCACGGCACACCGCGCCCGTGTTCTAACCATTCAAGAAAATCTTCAAGTATCGACGTTTTGAAGCCATTAAGGGCAATATGATTTCCAACATATTCCGCCAGCAAGTGTAAATCCGAAGTGAACGCATTCACCGTATGTTCAGTCTTGCCCTCTTTCGCCAACCGTTTCTGAAATAATGCCCACGTATGGGCAAATTCCGTTTGCGGCGTAAGCTCTGCCTCTGAAAGCGGTACCACAAATAAGGGAAGCTGTCCCTGTTTCATCACACAAACTCCGCGGCCACTACCGCCTCGCCGTCCAGCTTTCTTGAGCATATTTCTCAAGTGCTAGTTTGCTGGCGCAATTAGCCTCATACTCAGTCAAACCATTTTCACCAAAGTGAATATCATAAACAGCCTCAAAACCCTGTGCCAGCGCCATAGCCGCCTGTTCATATGTCTTTATGCGCCCATGCAGCGCATCTGTGAGCGTACACGCTCGCTGCCTCACCTGCTGTTTCGCCTGTTCGCGCTCAGTTTCCGTATCATAAGCCAGCACATCGCAAATACGCGCAATATCGCCCGTAAGCGGAATACTGCCGTGTTGCAGCACCGCATTATGCTTGCGTGCCTGCGCGCTGCCAATAATTTTCTTGCCGCCAACGGTAGGTTCATAATGTGATGGGGTTTCAAAACAAACGATAGTCTGCGGCACAGCATGATTTTGAGATTCCGCTTGCCCACACACGCCTAACAAGCGCAGCCCATGAACAAGCGCGCTACTAATCCGCTGGTAGCTTTCGACAATACTCCCCTTCGCCAAATAATGATCAGTCGGCAGCACCACGCTGTAGGTCACCTCGTCTGCATGGAAGATAGCGCCGCCGCCGGTTGGCCGCCGCACAACATCTAATTCCTCAGCGGCAAGCCAGTTACTATCCACAATATTGATACGCTGCCCATAACCAAGCGAAAGGCAGTAAGGCGACCAGCCATAAAAACGCAGCGTTGGCGGCGTGCCGCCTGCCCCAATCGTAACCATTAAGGCTTCATCCACGGCCATATTCCATGCACCAACCGCGGGCGAATCATTGATAAGTCGCCAAGTCTCGCTATATTGACGCATAATTCGCCTACACCTATACTAACCAGAGATACTAAACTTTGTTAGGCTAGCGCTGTTCAAAATATGCCGCAATCTTCCAACCATGATCATCAATCCCAGAGTCGGCATGCTGTATATCGATCAGAGCCGCGTAAATCCGCGTCTGTAGATACTGCCCCACGTCTGGACTCAGCGCCACCGACACGCCCCAACAATACGCCGGTTCCCGCCCCATACAAATCATTCCCGCCACCCCCATCCACCAGTCCCAATTCCGAACATAAAAATTCTGCAGCCCGCGAACGCGCTAAGCGGCGGCGTTCACGAAGAAATGGTGCTGATTGGGCGTGGGTAGTGATTGCATTGGCGCTAATGTCCATCGTTGGCGTGGTCAGTCTTAGTTTAACGCTGGTGATCAAGGCTAATCAGGATGGCATTGTCGTCCTGCCAACTGCAATCAGCGGCTTGCCTACGCCAGTAGACGCCCAAACCTCTTTCGCCTCTCTCGACGGTGACATTACCGCAGGCCAGCAGCTTACCCTGAATGATGGGCGCAGTATCGTTTTACAGCCTTGGAATGGCGGTTCGCGGTTGACGGTGCTGGTCATGGGGTTAGACCGCCGCCCTGATGAAGATGGGTTGGCCTACCGTACTGATACCATGATGCTGATCAGCCTTGATCGTGATACCAATTCGCTTGGCATCCTCAGCATCCCGCGTGATCTGTACGTGGATATTCAGGGATATAGCGAGCTTCAGCGCATTAACAGCGCCATGGTACTAGGCGAGCTTCAACAACCGAACTATGGCCCCACGCTAGCCATGCAAACCGCGCAGTTCAACTTCGGCATGTATGTTCACGCCTATGTTGTCATGGATTTTCAAGCCGTTGTTTCGCTAGTCGATCTGCTTGGCGGCATTGATATCGATGTACCCTATAATATCGTGGATTATCAATACCCTGATATGAACTTCGGCTATGATCCCCTCGTTCTAAATGCCGGAATGCAGCACATGGACGGGGAAACTTCACTCAAATTTGCCCGCACACGTCATGGCGATAATGACTTCGAGCGCGCACGCCGCCAGCAAATGGTACTCTATGCGATTCGTGATCGGGTGCTGGATTTCAACCTGATCCCGCAGTTGATCGTGCAATCCCCCACACTGCTCAGCACGCTCAACGATAATATTTACACTAATCTCAACCTCGATCAAATCATCCAGATTGCAATGACTCTGAAAGATATATCTGCTGAAAATATTCGTACCGGCGTGCTAGACGGCAATTATTCAGTGCCATATACCACCCCCGCAGGCGCTCAGGTCATCATCCCCCGGCGCGCCATGCTAGGCGATCTGCTCGCACAGGTCTTTGGCGCAGACTATTCTGAATAGCGTAACAATTGTAGTTGCAAATAAAAACGCCTCTCAGCTTGAGAGGCGTTTTGTTTTCAAAAAAGCCCGCCATGTCGTGTGTGCGGAGTTTTGAACCTGCGATCGCAGGCGGGAACTCTTTTGGCGATGGGATCTTAGCCAGCGCGGGCCTATCATCTTGCCGCCACATTGGTGCTCCCCATTGCTGGGTGTTGGCTCAAAACGGATTGGCGCACGTCACATACACAGCAGGTTATGCCTGTTATACCAATCGGGAGGGAGGATGTAAAGGCCGTTTATTCCTATTGCATCAAGATATGACTGGCTGTTAGTCCCCTAAAACATCGCTATAATTCCGGCAAACAACCTGTTTAGAAGGAGACAGAGATGAAGCTTGACTTCAAAGCCTTGATTGCCGAGTTCATCGGGACATTCGTACTGGTTTTCATAGGCGCGCTTGCGGTGATCATCGCCTCAAACGTCGCCCTCAGCGAAGGCGGCAACTACCTCGGAGTCATCGTCGCCGCATTAGCGCATG
>DAOTUZ010000097.1:0-17818 GCA_034437295.1 Anaerolineae bacterium
CCAGAATCGGCGTGATGCTGATGGTGATATGAAATGGAACCCGATCCTCGCGCAAGTCGTAAAGTGTTTCCAGAAGCGGGATATAGGTTTCCATGGCAGCTTCATGCAGCCATTCTTCCCCATGCGGCCAGCGACCAGCCTTACGCGCATAGGGCAAATGACTATGAAGCACAAATGTGAACGCGCCAATTGCAGCCACCGAGTTACCCCCGATTCTCCAAAAGATAACAAACGAATGAGCGTGATTGTAACGACTGCGCGCGGGGGATGCCAAGAACCGCGGGTTCGATTTATGTCAGTAGGCTAAGTTTCAGATGCGTATTTAAGTGGGAGATGCTGTTTTACAACCCTCACCCCCAAATTGTCATCGGGGGGAGGGTTTACACGGGGCCAATTTTTTAACCAGACTCAGACTAACTGGTTGGCAGCACAACCGTGAAAATGCTGCCCTGCCCGGACTGGCTTTCGGCGGTCAAGTAACCGCCATGCGCCTCGCTCACTTTTTGCGCGATGAACAGTCCCTGACCTAGCCCACGCGGATCGATCAGTTTGCCATTAGCAGCACGCGCTTCACCGCGATAGAAACGCTCAAAAATATGCGGCATATCACGATCAGAAATGCCAACGCCGGTATCCACCACCTGCAATGTGATCGCATCGTGGGCGCGGCTGGCCGTCAGGATCAGATGCCCGCCTTCCTCGGTATAACGGAGGGCATTTTGCAGTAGATGGCCGATTGCCCAGCGCAGGCGTTGTAAATCTCCGCGAATATGCAGCGATTCTTGATCGCGTACCATTACGCTAATATCCAGCCCCGCTTGCCGAATTTCAGCCTGCATACCATGAACGGTTGCCCAGAGCAGATCTTCAAGATCGAGCGGATCAGCGCGCACCGTAAAATTACTGGCATCCAATTCGGAAATATCCAGCAGTTCCACGATCATGCGGTCGAGGATGTCTACGTTGCGACTGAGGGTTTCCAACAAGCGGCGGCTTGGCTTGGCCTCTTCAGACTGCTCAAGGATAACCTCGCTAACGCCTTTGATCACAGCCATCGGAGTACGCAGTTCATGAGATACGGCCATCACAAACTGCTCTTTCAGGCGGTCTGCTACAGCATCATTAGTCACATCGCGCAGCACGATCAACGTACCCAAACGCGCACCCTTTTCATCAGCGACGGCGGCCAACTGCGCGCCGACGATGCGATTGTTAATCTGCACACGGGTCGGTTCGCTCAACGGTAAAATTTCATTGGCGACGGAGGTCACTTCGCGGAACTGGTTGAATAATGTGCCAAGTTCACTTTCCCAGAAAGCCTTCACCCCACCCAGCAGGTTGCGCGCAGCTTCGTTCATTAGTACAAGGCGGCCTTCGCCATCTTGCATAATCACGCCCTGCTCAATTGTCGCCAAAATAGCGTCGAGGCGCTGCACCTCGCCTTCACGGCGTTCTAAGGCCCGCTGCAACAGACGATTACGTTCTTCGATGGATCGCTGTTCTACGTTTTTGCGCCCTAGGCCACGGTAGACCCTACGAAAAAAGGTTTCTGATGCAACACCCAGATCGTTCACGTGATTTATCACCCCGCTAATCTCTGCTGCGTCCGGCTGTACCGGCTGTGGTTGTCCCCTCATCGGATGGATCACACTCCATTCTGGTGCGTGGGCGTCTTCTTCTTCTCAATTAACGCTTGCAGCATCTGGCGAAGCTGGTCAAAATCTGGAAGCGGTTTGCTGATGATTGTATCTACACCATCCTGATCGATCATCTCTTTGCGTTCACCATCTGAAAGCGAAAACGCCGTCATCAACGCAATCGGAGTACGATCCAATTTTGCAATCGAACGCATACGATTGGCAACTTCGTTCCCCTTCTTGCCGGGCATGCGAATATCCATCAAGACGAGATCAGGAAGCGTGCCGATAAAGGCATCCGCTTCAATTTGATCTAGCCAATCCCACACTTTTTGCCCATTTTCAAACGCAATCGTCTGATATCCCCAGACGCTAATCATTGTGGTAATGAGCACTCGGATGTCCGTTTCGTCTTCAGCCACCAACCACACAGGGACTGCCTCCAGCGGAAATTTGACAACAGCTTAAAAGATCAATGCTAGTATACTTGAGATACGTTGACAAATTGTTACAAGGTTTGGTAATTCTGCGTTTGAAACGTATGATAGAAGGGTAAGGATACGGTTGGAGTTTCGCTGAAGCCGCTAATATCACTATCAGGAGTTATCCATTGTCAATATGGATGGTAGTGGAAGACGAAAAATCGATCAATGATCTTCTACTCACAATGTTCGAAGTCTGGGGCATTGATGGAAAAGCCTTTTTAGATGGCGAGGAAGCTCTAGCATGGATTGAGGATGTTGACAGCGGGCGTTATACCGGCGAAATTCCGGAACTGGTGTTGATTGACATTCGCCTACCGGGGCGCGCGCAGGGCAATGATGTTGGTGCGCGTTTACGCGAAAGCCCGATCCTCAAAGATGCAGCTGTGGTTTTAACCACCGCTCACAAATTTAGCACCGCCCGTGAACGGGAAATACTACAGCAAACACAGGCTGATGATTTCATCCAGAAACCGCTGCCCAAACTGCGCGATCTGAAATTAGCACTAGAGCGGGCGCTGGTGAGCCGCCGTGAAAAGACCGCAGCCGCACAGGCGAAACTGCCCGACATTGCAAAAATGGAGAGTCGCAGCCGGCAGCACACGCGGCGCAAACCTGCCCTGTTCCCTAAAACGCTGCCGGAAGAGCCGCGCACCCTTCAAAGCGAATCCGACGAAACCTCTGAAACACGGATGCCGACATCTATCAAATTCATGTCATCATCGGCTGAAGATACGACGCCTACCCAACCACTACCACCTGATCACGATTAATTCCCATGAGGTGCGAATAGATGCAAAACATTGCCCCTAAGCGCGTTATTTCTCGCCGTGCAAATCAACTTTACACCATCGCCTTTCTGATGGGATCTGGCGGCGTTTTTGCTATTGCGATGGGCATCCTGATGATTTTGTTGCCACTGGATATTCCAGCAAACCCCTCATACGCGCTGTATGCGCTGGTACGCGGCGCACTCATTGGCATCGGAGCTTTGCTGCTGATCGGCGCCATCATCCTACTTGCGCGCGCGGCCACATTCCGAAAAGACAACGATCTGGCGATGATCACAGGTCGTTATCTGGAGCCGCTGCTAGATAACAGCTTCACCTATATTCGTAACATCAACAAGCGGCAGATCGGTTATGTGGATGCCGCATTGATCGGGCCGCCAGGGGTTATGGTTTTCCGCATCGTTGACAATACTGGCGCCTATATCAATGAAGGCGCAAACTGGCTGAAACGCGCTAGCAGCGGCGAGTGGATTCCTGCGGGTTTCAGCCCAACCCGCGAAGATATTACCGATATTCGCAAAGTGCGTGAATTTTTAATCAAGCGCGAGATTGGCGACGTGCCGATCTTCGGCATGGTGGTCTTTACACCAGACCCGCAGCGCGTGGGGCTAACCATCCGTAATCCAGAAATTCCGGTGACGCATCTCATGAACCTGTACCCGGCGCTGCAAAACGGCTATCTTACTTCCCCGCCGCTAGATGCGAATCAGATCGCCGCAATCACACGCAGCTTGCTTTCCTAAAGCAGATGATGTTTCAACTGATTCTGGCTGATTCCAGCGCGGGCAAAACCGAACATGTGCAGCGCAGGCTGTTGGAACTTAAGCAGCGCGACCCGCTGGCGAAAATCTGGGTATTGATGGCGACCGAGCGCCAGATTAATGCCTTTCGCGCGCGATTGGTGGAAAATTCGCCGGAGCGCCCACTTTTCAATCTCGAATTTTTCGATTTCTACAATTTGTATCGCCATTTACTGGCGGCTGCCGGAAAACCACAGCGCACATTGGATGATTTGTCCCAACAGATGCTGATGCGCAGCGTTGTGATGAACCGCCCAAACAGTCTGTTTGCGCCCATTGCCGGGACGCCGGGCTTAGCGCGGGTGCTTTCCGGGCTGATCTTCGAGCTGAAGGAAAATCTGATTGCGCCAGAACTATTTTCAGCCGCCGCTGCCGATTCTAAGACGGTGGAATTGGCGGAAATTTACGGGGCGTATCAAGCGGCGTTACAGCAGTATGCGCTGTCAGATCGTGAAGGTGAGGGCTGGTTAGCGTTAGAAGCCCTGCAAGCACAACCGGAAATTGTTCAGGATGTGCAAATGCTAATTGTGGATGGTTATGACCAGTTTCCACGAAGTCAGGCGGCGCTTTTAGCGATGCTTGGCAGACTTATTCCAAACACCTATATCACCTTAACTTTTCCAGAGCAGCGCCCCTTATTGGGCAAGCGATTCGCGCAGGCACGGGAACGCTTATTAGAAGCCGCCGGGGATTTGCTGACCACGGTTACACTGCCACAAATTTCTGATATTCGCCCCCCACAACTGCGCCACCTCAGCAGTAATTTAATGAAGCCGTCAGCATCGCGCTGTGAAGTAGAAGAGGGCATGCAGGCGCTCACGCTGATTGAAGCGCCAGAAGCTAGCGGCGAAGTGAACGCGATTTTGCGTCAGATCAAGCGGCTGCTGCTGGATGGCGAGGCGCCCGATGCCCTGCTGGTTGCGCTGCGTGACTGGGAAACTTACGCGCCGCTGCTGCGGATAGGATTTAAGCGGCTGAAGATGCCGGCCGTGTTTCACCGCGCACAACCGCTAATTCAAAATCCGGCTGTCGCCGCAGTCTTCGCCCTATTGGATTTGCACTTCAGCGATTTCAGGAAGCGCGATTTGTTGGATGTACTACGCTCACCCTATTTTCAGATTCCGGGAATCGGCCAGAGTGAAGCCGCTCTTCTAGAGCGACTAAGCTTCAAGCATGTGATCACGGGTGGGCAGCATCGCTGGCTGGCAGCAGTAGACGCCGAGATCAACCGTACAGGAGCGAACACACTGAATGAAGAAGGAGAAGCACAGCCAGAGCCAGATATTGAAAAGCTTCGATCTCTGCGGGTTTATTTAGAAGCTTTCTTTGGGCAAGTTACACCGCCACCGGAGGGGGATGCGGAAAGCTACATTCTATGGCTGGAGAACCTGCTTGGCGAAGATTCCACAACGCAGCCTGAAGCCACCTCTGAAGAAGAAATCGCGCCCACTTATCATCTGAACCTACCCGCCAGAATACGTTCTGCCCATGAACAATCGTTGATCAGACGCGACATTGCCGCCATTGATCGGTTCAAAATGGCGCTGCGCAGTTTGCTTTCAGCAGAGCTGCTGGCAATCGCGTTTGGCGAGCCACTTCACGACTTCGCGAGTTTTCTGGCCTCTATACGCGCTGCTGTTGAAAGCGATTATGTTGAAGGCCACCAGCGTGAAGGGCATGTGCTGGTAACCATCGTCAACGATGCGCGTGGAATCGCCCACCGTCACCTGTTCATACCGGGACTATCAGAAGGCATTTTTCCCGCGCCAGCGCCGGAAAACCCGCTGCTATTAGATGAAGAACGGCTTCAGCTTCGTAAAAATGGCGTTTTGCTTTCGACACAGGCCGAACGTACCGACGACTTCGGGATCTTTTATGAATTGATCAATCAGGCTAAAGCCGGGATCACCCTCACCCGCCCGACCGTGAAAAATGGCGCGCCATGGATTGAAAGCCCACTCTGGCGCAGCGTTACAGCACTTTTTGATGGCCTGCCGATCATCCGGCTAAAGCCCGGCGACTTGCCCCCACCTCATCTCGCGCCAACACTGGCCGATGCCACAGTTGCACTTGCCGCTACGCATGAGGAAGATCATGCCCGCTACATTGAATGGCTCACACAGACTCATCCAGCGATGATGCGGCGTTTACAGCGCAATCGGGAGGGCGAACAGGATCGCCTAAAAAGGCGGCGCAGTATTTTCAACGGCTATCTTGGTGAAGATGGGCTGCTGAAAAAGGTCGCTGAGATGCTAGGCGACTCTTATGTGTGGAGCGCTAGTCAGCTTGACCTGATCGGCAGCTGCGGTTTCCGCTTCTTCGCAGGACGGGTGCTCAAGCTTGAGCCGATTATCGAGCCACAGATCGGCCCAGACGCTCTGATGCGCGGCAGCATCAGCCACAAAATACTGGAGCAGATGTACCGATATTTCAGCGAAAACAGAATGCAACCTCATCCCGATCTTACAGACAGCGCGTTGGAGATGCTGGAGCAGATCGCCGCGCAGGTGCTAGACTCTGCGCCTGCGACTTTCGGTTTCGCGCCGCACCCGCTGTGGCCTCAGGAAAGGGCCGCGCTGCTCCAGCGGTTGCAAAAAGTGTTACGCGCAGATTTTGAGGGGGCGCTGAAACTCGATAAGCAGTTTCAATCGGGGCGTCATTTTTCTGAGCAAGAACTGCGCTTTGGCGAAAGCGCGCCGCTTACGATTGCGCTGGACGATCAGACATCCATCCGGATGCGCGGCACCATTGACCGTATTGATCTGGCTGAAGATGGCAGTCGTATGTTGATCATTGACTATAAATCTGGCAGCGAAAGCAGCCTGCCAACCCTGAAACAATATATACAGGGGCGTAGTTTCCAGATGTTGACCTACCTACTGGCCGCCAGCGAGATGCTGAATGCGCGCGAAATTGGCGGGGCATTTGTCAGCTTGCGCGATGCAAAATCTGGCGATGTATTATGGTTAGATGACGTGCCGGTGGGCGCAAGCGGCAAGGCGCTCGATTCTACAACCGGCAAGGCAGCACTCGCGCGCTATATTCAGCAGGTACGCGCGGGCGATTTCAGCGCTGAGGCCAATGGCATGGAAGAAAACAAATGCCACCAGTATTGTGACTACGCACAGCTATGCCGCATCCACGTGATGGAGCGCCGGCAGCGCGGCAGCCGTCGCGCCGGAAGTGAAGCAGTTCAATAAATGCCACCGTTATTCACCCTCACAGCCACCCAGCAGGCCGCGATTAACCGGCATGATTGCAATATTGCCGTGAGCGCAGGTGCAGGCTCAGGCAAAACCTTCATTCTGACCAACCGTTTTCTATCGCTGCTGGAAGCTCACCCTGATTGGCGGTTGAACCAGATCGTCGCAATCACATTCACCCAGAAGGCCGCCGGGGAAATGCGCGATCGGGTGCGCGGACTGCTGCTAGCAAAGGCTGCCGAAACCGGTGATATCCAGTGGCAAGTGCGGCTGAACGAGATGGACAGCGCGCGAATCGGCACGATTCACAGCCTGTGCGCATCACTACTGCGCGCAAATGCTGCGATCATCGGCATTGATCCGGATTTTTCGGTGCTGGATGAGGCCCAGTCGCTGCTTATGCGCCAGAATGCCGTTGAAGACTCCCTATATGATCTGGCAGCGATGCCAAAATCAGCGATGCTGTTGTTTGACGAATACGATCCGCAGCAAGTGATCAAGACGCTGAGCGAAAATCTGAACAGCGACATGCGCGTGCTGCCGTTAAATCTACTTGAGCATTGGAATCAGGCATATTTACACGCGCTGAAGCAAACCCTATGGCAGCTTCAGCATACGGCAATATTCATTGAGGCGCGCGATTTTAGTTTTGAGGGTATACAGGGGAGCGACAAACTCACTGTTATCTGGCAAGAGTATGCCGGCCACATGCGCGCGCTTTCCAGCGACAATTTGGAAACATGCCTGTATGCCCTGCAAACCTTATCAGGGTCAAAAGTCGGGAATATCGGTTCAAGCGCGGTATGGGGCGATGTCAAAGAATATCGCGCTGTACTGATCGGCGCGATGGCCGCCTGTAGAGACGCATTCGCGGCGCTTGGCAGCCCGCCCGGTGATGATGATGCCCGCGCTGCCCTGCTGCTGGAAAGTTGGCGGCAGGCGGTAATACTGGCGGGGGATCACTACCAGCGTTTGAAAGACGCCGCGCGCGCGCTTGATTTCGATGATCTGGAACTCAAAACGCGCACACTGCTGGCATCTTCCGAAATAGCCGCACGCTATGACGGCACGGAATTTCAACACCTGCTGGTGGATGAATTTCAGGATACCAGCACTGCGCAGTGGGAGATCGTGCGCGCACTCGCCAGCCCGGAACGCGCCGGGGCGCTGTTCATCGTCGGCGATCCTAAACAGAGTATCTATCGTTTTCGCGGTGCCGATCCGACCACTTTTGAACAGGCACAGGCGGAGATCAATGCCAACGGCGGACTCAGCCTTTCGCTGGATGAATCTTTTCGCAGCCATCAACCGCTGGTTGGTTGGTTCAACACTGCGTTTAGCAACATTCTCACCCGTGACGATTCCAGCCCGGTTGCCCGTTACCAATCCACATACGGCGTTCCAATGCATGCGCACCGCGTAGAACCGCCCTGTAATGAAGCGGCCATCGAGTTGTATCTTCATGATAAAGAGCGAATGAGCGAAGGGGACAGCGAAGCGCGTAGAGTTTGGGAAGCACAAACTATTGCCCGGCAAATTCAGGCGCTGGTTACGAACGGCAGGCCATGTTACGACAAGGCGAAAGGAGATTTACGCCCGCTCAATTACGGCGATTTTGCCATCCTATTTCGCGGGATGCGTAATGTGACGCTGTATGAAAACAGCCTGCGCGAGGCCATCATTCCTTATGTGACACTTGGTGGCAGAAGTTATTACGACCGTCCTGAAGTGTGGGATGTGCTGCACCTGCTGATCGCGCTGCACAACCCGAATGATGAACTGGCGTTGGCATCGGCGCTGCGCTCGCCACTATTCGGCTTCAGCGATGAAATGCTGCTGGCGCTGCGCCTGCCGGAAAATGCCGATATGGCGCGCCAATCGCTGTGGCACACGCTGATGACCGGGAACCATCATATTCCCGAAAACGATCTTGAAACTGCCACCTTTGCCCAAAAAACGCTGCGAAAACTGACAGATTTCAGCGGGCGCATCAGCGTGGCCGAATTGATGCAGATGGCGCTGGACGAAACTGGTTATTTGGCTGTATTGACCGCCCTACCCGATGGTGCGCGCCGCCGGATGAATGTTGAGAAACTGGTTACGCTCGCCATGCAGCCCGGCGCAGCCAACCAATCTATCAGCACTTTCACCCGCGCCGTACAAAGCCTGACCGATCTCGAAGTGCGCGAAAGCGAAGCTGTCGTCAGCGTAGAGGGTGCGGTACAAATCATGTCGATACATGCCAGTAAGGGGCTGGAATTCCCCGTGGTGATCATCGCTGACGCCGCCAGCATGGGCAGGCGAAATAACGCCGATCTGCTGATCAACGATCCCGATCTGGGATGGGCCTGTAAACTTCAGCACACTGACGATCAGGATAAAGTTCCGCAAAGCTTCGCTTATCGCCGTGCTGCTACGCTGGAAAGCCAGCGCGAAGAAGCCGAATCACGGCGGCTTTTATACGTTGCGACCACCCGCGCACAAGACCTGTTAATCATCTCCGGCGAAAATAAAACTGATAAAACCGACTGGATTTCGCTGCTGCGTTTAGGGCTTCACGCTGAAGCCGCCCCTTCAAAGGAAGGGGCGTTTGAGGAGTACCGATTTCAAGGGGATTGGGGCGAAGGCCGCCTCTGCTTCCCCGATTACTTAGACATTCCGGCACAGACGGCGCAGCCTCACGCGGACGCACCATTTTTACGCGCTAATACGGCCGTTACGCCGGAAATGCCGCCGCTGATAATGCCGCTTCCAGCACAGCAACCACGCATACGGGGTGTGCGGGCGACGGCGTTAGCGGGATTAGGCGAGTTTATTTCTGCCAAACCTTCGCAGCAAATCTATATGCGCACCCGCTGGCGCGCCGAAAATTTGCAAAGCGGCGCGCACACTATCAGCCGCGCTGTCGCCGCACCGGGGCGAATTTCTGGCGTCATCATTGGGGAGCTGATTCACCGCGCTCTGCGTTGGGATACCGATTTGCAGCCACATCCAGAACTATTTGAGAGGTTGCGCAATGATGCATGGGAATTAGGATTGGTACGCGAACAAGATCGAATCGCCGCCGCACAGCGCGCGCAAACCGCACTGCACTCGGTTCGCAATTCAGCGGTTTATCAGCAGGTTTTAAGCGCCAAACAATGTTTTCGTGAACTACCGTTTGTGCTTCAGCTCGGTCAGAATACGATTCATGGGACCATTGACGTGGTATTTCAGCGAAACGATGGCACATGGGCGCTGATTGATTACAAAACAGCATCCACACCCGCCCAGCTTCCGCCCGATGAGCAGGCTAATCATGATATTTTACAGATTTCAGTATACGCCCACGCCGCCGCGGCGCTGCTTGAACTAGAGGTTCTAGACGTATATATTCACTATATTCGCTCGAACCAGACCATTGAAATTGACCATGCAAGATGGCGACAGACGTTCGAACATATTGAACAGGCCATCAGCGAGATCATCGCTGAAGATGACTAGGTAGGGAGTGTTTTAAGAGTCTCGCTATGGAGGGGATTTTCAAGAGACCCCGCCCCTTAACCCCCTCCTCCTACAATACGGGGGAGATCGAAAACAGGATTCACGTTCTCAGGGTCTATATAGCGAAATTTCGCGCTCGAATTCTTGCCAAGAATTGATGTTAGATAGGATGGTGGTATGGCGATGATGCGCCGTCTTTTTCCCACATTGCCCGGTTGGGCACGCGCCGACAACCCGGTCATGCAGTACCAGCTTGGGCATGGGGAACAGCCTCCACGCAGGGTTCGCCTTGTTCGCGCCTTCGGGGAGATTATGTTTGTCGCCGCGCTGCTGCTGATCGGTTACATGCTTGCGACTAACTTTTTACGCGCACAGCCCGGCAGCTATCCGGTCGAATCGATCAACAACATTCTGTATTTTCCACTGTTGGGGCTGCAAGTCCTATTGAGCGTCGCCGCGCTTTTGCTGACTACTGGTACTATCAACCGCGAACGACGAATGCGGCATTGGGATAACTTGCGCGCTACGCCCGGTGGGGCAGATCTGATCTTACGCACCCGCTGGGCTTCGGTATTTTATCGTTTGCGCGGGCTGCTAGGCATTATTCTTGTAGGGCGGGTGCTGCTGCTCCTCGGCATCCTCTACGATCTGACCGCATTTCAGGGGCGCTACATTGATCTGCTGATCAACAGCGTATTCCCTGAAACCAGTATGATTGCGGCGGTGCTGCTGCTGGCGCTGCAAATGACGGCCTCAATACTGCTGCCGATCACGGCGACGGGGTTCGATGCCTCTTTTGGCTTGTTCATTTCCACGGTGGTCGAGCAACGTACTTATAATGTTCTGCTGCAATTGCTGTTGATCCTGATGCGCGTTGGAATCACTGTCGTTTTAGTGTATGGCGCAGTTCAATTTTTAGCCGGGCAGTTGAGCATTGGCGACCCGGCCACATGGCTGCTGATGTTCGGCGCTTCGGCGGTTGGCGATCAGGGTTTGAGCATGTTGTATCTGGGGCGCGCGGGGGAAATTTGGACGACAGTACCTTATGGTATTTTTATCGGGCTGGCGCTAATTGTCTTTTGCTTTGCGCAGGCCTACCTTGCCGACCAGCTTCTGACATTGGCAATCAAACGGGCGCAAAAGCGGGGGTAATCACCGGCAGCATTTCAGACCTGTCATTTTTCAGGGGCATTCGTTAGCTGTTGGCTACACGCTTTACAATCGCTGTTCGGAAATGATGTATGTGGCCGTCGCCATGTTAGTTGCCAGCGGCACGTTATAGACGTTACAGATACGCAGCAGGGTATTAATGTCCGGATCGTGCGGGTGTTTGCCCAGCGGATCAATGAAGAAAAATACCGCTGCAATCTTTCCTTCAGCCACTTGCGCCGCAATCTCCGCGTCGCCGCCCAGCGGGCCAGAGAGCATCCGTTCCACTTCTAATCCGGTATTTTCAGAAACCAACCGCCCCGTTGTGCCAGTACCCACCAGATGATACTTCGCGAGTACATCTTTATGCTGGCTGGCGAAATCGATCATCTCATCTTTTTTATTATCATGAGCGATCAAGGCAACGGTTTTGAGTGTCGCGTTAAGAGACTCGGTCATCAAATTTCCTCGCAGAGGGCGCATTACCAAGCTGGACAATTTTACCCAATAAGCCCGTTTGTGTCGGAATCTGGCGGTTTAGCCGCTGGTTAAGTGCTAATGCCTCACGGTAATGGCCTTCTAGCTGCCCCATCACGGCTTCCCATGGGTTCTTCTCGGCCATCTGCCGTGAAGCCGCCGCCATGCGGGCGCGAAATTCGGGATCGTCACGCAGTATCACCGTGGCGTTCGCCAGCGCAAAAGGATCGAGTGGGCAAACAAAACCGTTCACGCCATCATCCACCAGATCGGTAATGCCCCCTTGATTCACGATCACACAGGGCAACCCCGACGCCATCGCCTCTTGCACCACCTGCCCGAAAGTCTCGCAGACGCCAGTGAATAGGAATACGTCGGCGCTGGCATACGCATGCGCCAGATCATCACCATACAAAGCGCCCATGAAATAAGTATTTGTACCGGCGAACTGCGCCTCAAGTTCATCGCGCATACCACCATCACCGATGATCGTCAGCGCAATGCCCGGAGTTTTCGCCACTTCAAGCAGCAAGTCTACCCGCTTCTCGTTCGCCAGCCGCCCGACGTAAATACACATCAGCGACTCAGGATCGCGCCCATTGAGCAGCCTTCCCCGCCATTCTGTTGAACGCCGCGCTGGCGTAAAATGCCGGGCATTCACCCCACGCCCCCATCGGCGTAATCGGCGGAAACCTTCCCCGCCCAGTTGCTTTGCCGTCCAAAGAGAAGGCACCAGTGTTAAGTGGCAGTGATTATGCAAATAGCGCAGCGTCTCTTTGATCGCATGGCTGAGGATGTGCAAATTGTAATGATTGGCATAGGCCGGCAAATCCGTCTGATAATTGGCGACTACCGGTACGCGAAGCTGGCGCCCTACGGTCATACCAGTGAGCGACAGCAGCGCCGGGCTAAAAAGATGAATGAGGTCTGGCTTGAACGCGGTCAAGTACTGGGCAACTGAAGGATGCGGCAGCGCCAACCGTGACTGCGGCGCTTTATGCCAGCCTACCGAAGGCAGCGGAATTACACGGGTTCTGCCGACAGAATGTGGGGCAATATCCGGCGCAAAAACCAGCACTTCACGCCCGGTTCGCTGAAGATAGCGCAGCGTAAGAAAAGCCGTTTTAGAAACTCCGTCAACCTTCGGCAAAAACGCTTCGGCAAACAATGCCACCCGTTTCACTCCAGCAAGCGGGTTCGCAGAATCCGGATCAGCTAACATACATTCATCGCCAAAAAACTGCTGCGCTTCCTCTGGAGACAGATGATGCAAGGGTCGAAGCGATAAGTCTTGAGCCATCATGTTCCTCAACGGCGGCCTTATATGTTCACATATCTACATCATTAAACACTTTGCCCCGCTGTAGGTCACGAGATCATATCTGGCGTCAGATGCGGCACGCGATTGATATAGCGCAGAAGCAGGCGCTCATTTTCTACAAAATCAATGCAGGTGATGGCCGTGTTATAGTGCAGGTAGTAATACCCCCGGTTTGGCAGTTGGTTGAGCAGCGCCTTAATCAGCGCATCAATGAAGGTGCCATGCGAGATCAGGGCGATGCGCGTTGGCCTGCCATCAGCTTGCAGCGGGGTTTCGACTGCGCGGCGCTTTAATTCAGTGGCTACTTTAATCGCACGCGCCACGGCGGTGTAATATGGCTCGCTGCCTAGTGTGGCATTCCACCAGCCATTTTCAGTCAGGCCTTCGGGCAGCACATAATCGGGAAAATCAGCGATGACCTGCGTTCGGGTTCGCCCCGGATAGCCAACAATGCCATCGGGTGTGGTCTGATAAACACCGCCGTGCTCGTGAATATCAATCCAGATTTCCGGTTTTAGCCCCAAGGCGGCAGCCACCGGACGGGTAGTTTGCAGCGCGCGATGCATCGGGCTGCAATATAAATCAGTGATGCCAAAAGTAGGTGTTTCCTCACGTTCAGAATAGCCTGTCGCGGGGTTGTAACGTGGATCACGGTTGCCCCCATCAGCAAGATACACAGCCAATAGTTCCGCCTGTTTTAAGCCAAGGTCGGTCAATGGCGCATCCTGAACAGGCGGCTGACCCTCTGGCAGCGCGTTATTCACGCTCTGGCCGTGACGGATGAGATACAGTTCCATAAGTAGATATTCCTGAATTGTAGAGTCGTGTCTAGCGCGCAATAATACCTGATGATACCCGCGCCGTGAGTATAAATTCGATTGAACATTCTGCATGTAACACCTTATTACGCCCCGGCTTATGCTTTTGGCGGGGTCGCCCGCGCTGTTGAAGGGATGGCTAAGGCAGTGCTGGCACGCGGGCATAACGTGACGGTATTAACCACCGACGCCTTCAGCCAGAACGAACGCTACCAAGATCATGAAGATGAGGTCATAGAAGGCGTTCGCGTCATCCGACTTCAAAATCGCTCCGTTTGGCTGCGCGGGAAAGCTAATCTATCCACCCCACGCGGGCTGAAAGATGCAGCGCGCAAATGGCTGGATTGGGCAGACATCACCCATTTGCATGAATTTCGCACGATGGAAAACCTGACGATTGCACCACTCGCCGCCGCATCACGCCACCCATTGATCCTTTCACCGCACGGCACGCTGACACAAAGCACCGGGCGCAGCTTATTGAAACAAAGTTGGGATCGTCTGTTCAGCCGCCGAATTGCTAGCGCGATGAATGCTGTAATCTGCCTGAGCGAAGCCGAGAAAGCGGATACGGTTACGCTGTGGAGGCAGCTAGGCATTCAGGAATCGGGGCTGTTCGTGATCCCAAACGGTGTAGATGTCGCTACTTTTGAAGGGCTAGAGGGCGATCTTGCCTTCCGCCAACGCTACGGGTTGACTGACAGCGTGATCTGCCTGTTTTTAGGCAGGCTACACCCGCGTAAAGGCGTTATTGAACTGGCGCAAGCCTTCAAATGGGCAAATGTGCGCGATGCAAAACTGGTCTTTGCCGGGGCAGATGATGGCGCGCTTTCGGCGCTGCGACCACTGTTAAGCGAGCGTATCATCTATACTGGTTACTTAGAAGGCGCGGATCGGCTCGCTGCGCTGGCCGCCGCCGATATGTTTGCGCTGCCAGCCACCGGCGAAGGGCTGCCGCTGGCCGCATTAGAAGCGATGGCCGCTGGACTGCCGCTGCTACTCTCACCGGGCTGCAACCTGCCAGAAGCGGAACAAGCTGGTGCGGCATTGATCGTTGAGCCGCAGGTGGATCAAATTGCGCGGGCGCTGAGCCAATTGTTAAGCGATTCAGCCTTCCGCCGCGAGATGGGCAGGCGCGCCCATACCCTTGCAGCGCAGCGATTCAACTGGGATGAAATTGGCGCAGAATTAGAAGGTGTTTACCAGCGCTATCTCTAACCTATCATGACACAAACCATGTCTAATTCCTCATGGTCTCTTACCCCATTACCCAAGATTTTGGTATGCTTAATCTTCTGATTCGCAGCGGCAATAGAGGTAAACAGCATGACAATTACAACTGAGGCGCTGGTTACTGCGCTCATCATCTTCATCCTGCGAATTTTCAACAACGGCATCGGAACGATCCGGCTGATCGTGATGGCACGGCAGCAGCGCGCATTAACTGTCGTGCTGGCCTTCTTTGAAGCGCTCACCTTTGCGGTGACGATTGCCGGCGTCGCTACCGATCTTTCAAACCTGCTGAATCTGGCGGCTTACAGTGTGGGTTTCGCTGCCGGTAACTGGGTGGGCATGGCGATTGAAGCGCGGTTTATCGTCAGCTATGTACGTATTAATATCCTTGCCAAAGCTAAAGGTAAAGAAATTGCCGATGAGCTGCGTAAACGTGGTTTCGGCGTGACCGAGGCGCAGGGCGCGGGGCATGAAGGCCCGACGGAGATGCTGCATACCATCGCTACACGCAGGGATGTGCCGCAAATTGTGGACGTGGTGAACGAAATCAACCCTGCCGCTTTCACCTTCATTGAAGAGGCGCGGGTTGTGAACAAGGGCTATATACGCCGTCATCGCAAGATCGATTCGATGCAAGTGCTTAGCTCGTAAATGATGATTCAGGCAGACGAGTGAGGGCGAGATGAAGCAAGGTAAGCTGTGGATCAACAATGAATGGGTAAACAGCATCGGTGGCGATATGCTGCCAATCGAGAATCCCGCCACTGGCGTACAGATTGCAGAGGCGGTGAATGCAACAAGAGAAGATGTAGATGTGGCGGTTTCCGCAGCGCGCGAAGCCTTCTATGATGGTCGCTGGTCACGGCTCACCCCTTCCGAACGATCACTGGCAATCTGGCGATTGGGCGATCTCTTGGAACAGCACAAAGAGTCCTTCGCCCGCGCTGAAAGCGACAACACCGGAAAACCCTATGAATCGGTCAGCCTCGGCGCCGATCTTCCCTTCACGATAGATAACTTGCGTTTCTTCGCCGCGGCTGCCCGTGATACACATGGCTCTGCCGCTGGCGAATATGCGCAGGGCTATACCTCTATGTTCCGTAAAGAGCCAGTGGGCGTAGTCGGGCAAATTACCCCATGGAACTACCCGTTAATGATGGCGGTATGGAAAATTGGCCCCGCGCTGGCAGCAGGCTGCACACTCGTTTTGAAGCCCGCCCCGAATACACCAATCACCACCTTGATGCTGGCGGAGCTTTGCGCCGAAGCAGGAATACCGCCGGGCGTGGTCAACGTGATTACTGGCGGCGGCGAAACTGGGCAAGCGTTGGTTGAACATCCTGACGTGCGCATGGTCAGCCTGACAGGCTCTACCGGCACCGGCAAAAAGATCATGAAAACCGCCGCCGATACCCTGAAGCGCGTGCATCTTGAATTAGGCGGCAAAGCCCCGTTCATCGTGTTTGATGATGCCGATATTGAACAGGTGGCTGCCGTCGCCAGCCAGACATCAACTTTTAACACCGGTCAGGATTGCACCGCAGCCACCCGCCTGTATGTAGAGAGCAGCCGCGCTAAAGCCGTCATTGAGGCAGTGACTGAAGCCATGCGCGCCGTCAAAGTAGGGCGCCCATATGACGAGGGCGCAGCGATGGGGCCGCTGATCTCTGGCGATCATCTGGAGCGAGTACAGGGGTTCGTAAATCGCGCAAAAGCGGCAGGCGCAAAAGTGCTGACAGGTGGCGCGCCGCTGAACATGGGCGGCGGCTATTTCTACCCGCCAACGGTGATTGTAGATGCCGATCAAAAGTCTGAGATCATTCAGCAGGAAATTTTCGGGCCAGTACTCACTATCAGCGCCTTTGATACCGAAGCGCAGGCCCTGCGGCTTGGAAACGATGTACTCTACGGCCTCGCCGCCAGCCTATGGACACAGGATATTGGCCGAGCCATGCGCCTGAGCCGCGATCTGGAGTTTGGGGCGGTGTGGATTAACGATCATATTCCGGTTGCATCAGAAACCCCGCATGGTGGGTTCAAACAATCCGGTTTCGGCAAAGACCTCTCGCACGAATCGGTGAACGACTATCGCATCACCAAACACGTCATGATCAAAAACGGCTAATGAAGGCGGTGTCAAAAACGCTGTCGCGAATCAAACAGGGGCATGATGATCACGCCCCTGCTGGCAAACTCAAAGTACATTTAGCTTATTTCAGCGAGCGTATCCGAAAGCTGAAAAGAATGGCCGTCAGGCCAGAAGTGATCGCCAAAATACCGGCGAAGGGCAGCACGTTCAAAAATGCCGCATCGTTCGAGCTGAACAGCATCATGCCGCCAAAGAGGACGAGGATGATGCCAATCAGCAGGCTTCATCCTCGTCCTCTTTGGCGGCATGATGAAGCCTGCTGATTGGCATCATCC
>DAOTUZ010000098.1:0-3765 GCA_034437295.1 Anaerolineae bacterium
CTTGTCGAGAAGGTTGGGCATAGAGGGAAGTCCAAGCGTGACGGGTGATGAGTGAGACATGACGAGTGAGGGCGGCTATTGACGCTGCCGGCCACCCTTTAGCATGGGTTTCTGGTGATTATAACACCTGTTCTAGACCCATGCGGCAAATTCGGATAGGGTGCTAAAGACGGCGTCGGGTTGGGCGGCTTCGAGGGCTTCACGGGTTTCAAAGCCGGTGAGGACGACGGCAGCGACCACACCCGCCGCCCGCGCACAGGCAATATCCATGATGGTATCGCCAATAATGATGATATCGCTCAAGGGGAAATTATAGCCGTAATGAGCGCGGGCGCGTTGGATCGCTAGCGCCGGCAGTTCATTCCGGTGAAAGGCTTCATGGCCGAATGCGCCGATGGGAAACCATGCGGGATCAAAGCCACCGGCGCGAAGCTTGACTTCTGCGGCACGACTTGGATTGCCGGTGAGGATGCCAAGCGAGAGATCGGGACGGGCGCGCAGATGGCTGACCGCCTCAACTGCGCCGGCTGTGGGGGTGACGGCAAAATTTGAAATAATGCTGCTGATGTGCCGCCCGACGGTTTCGTTATAAGCGGGTAAAATTGCGCCGATTTCTTCGCGGGTGTGGCGGCCTTCAAGCAGTTCAAACAGCGTTTGCCAGTCGGTTTTGCCGCTGAAATGATGGGCATCAATCGCGCCGGCAGTACCGAAAACTTCGGTCATTGCGAGGCGGGTTGATTCGCGGCCTGCGCCTTGTGTGAGTAGCAGCGTACCGTCAATGTCGAAAAGGATGAGTTTGGTCATGAGGAATTATGTTGTTCATCTACGCGATTTTAAGATAGGGGCATGATGCCTGATGCGGCAGTAATCGTCAATAGAAAAGGCGGGAACAGCGACTAACCGGTTTTATCTTTGAGGCTGTTATAGGCGCTGTCAAGATGGCGTTTGGCGCGGCGGCCATAGCTGTACCAGACGGCTAGACCAAGCATGAGAATGGCTAAGGCCGCCCAGCAGACGGCCCACACAGCTGGCGGAATGAGCGGAAAGACGTTGGCGCTGAAGGCGGCGGCGTCATTGCGCACTTCACCCATGGTAGCATTGCTGTACTGTACCAGACTGAATAAATCTACAACGGCATTGAGCGCAGTGAGCACCGCTAGAAAATTGAGGACTGCTAGATTGAGTTCGCGGCTGCCCTTATAGGCGAGGGTTGCTAAAACGGCGGCGAATCCTAGCCCGACTAACCATGCGGTGGAGAGGAAATTAGTGTAGGTCAGCGCCATGATCGCCATCATGATGGCCAGCGCGCCAGAAACCCAGTGGGTACGGTGGACGGTATTGGCGAGAAAAAAGAGGGTCGCGCCGAACAGCGCCGCGCCGAGATAACCGGCGGGAAGGATGAGCCAGCGCGCACCGCCGGCGGTGGTGGCGACGCCCGCGCCGCTGCTGTAGACGGTCAGGTTGATGAGTTGGCCGCCGGTGAGAATGGCAGTTAGGCCATGCGCAGTTTCATGAATGAAGGTGACGAATAACCGGAATGGATACAGTAGAAAGTCTAGCGCGGGAATATTCCAGAGGATGATGGCGCAGATGATGGCGGCAATGGCGATGAGCAGCGAACGGCGGCGAAATTGGAGGGGTTCAGTCGTCACGTGATGAGCCTTCGTTTGCGCAGCAGATAAAAGCGATCCAGAATCGGAGTGAGATCCGATTCATGAAATACTAACACCGCATGATTGAAGTTTACGCGAAATAGCCTATTGGAGTTTCATCGTATGGAGAAAAAGACGCCCGATGCGCTGCGATTTGGCACGGTTGGCTCGCCACAAACAGCGCTTGCCAGCGGGACGCCGGCGGCGATTGCCAATATTCGCCAGTTGGGGCTGGATCATCTGGAGATTGCATGGGTACAAAGCGTTCGGGTATCGGATGAAACCTGCGCGCAAATTAAGGCGGCGGGCGCGGCGCATCATGTGAGCCTGAGCGTTCACGCGCCGTATTTCATCAACTTGAACAGCCAGACTGAGGAATTGATGGCGAAGAGCGATGCGCGGTTGTTGGCGGCGGCGCGCGCGGGGTATAAGGCGGGGGCGCGGGATATTGTGTTTCACCCCGGCAGTTATCACAGCCAACCGCCAGAGGATGTATACCAGCGGGCAAAGGCAAAGCTGCTGGATCTGACGGCGATCCTCCGCGATGAGGGCGTGGATGTTTATCTGCGGCCTGAGACGATGGGCAAGGGGGCATTGTTTGGCACGCTGGAAGAATGCGTGCGCTTGAGCGCAGAAGTGCCGGATGTGCTGCCGTGTATTGACTGGGCGCATTTGCATGCGCGGCGCGGCGATGGCTCATTCAATAGCTATGAGGAATTTGCTGCGGCGCTGGAAGTGGTGCGCTCTGGGCTTGGCGATGAGGGACTGAAAAAATGCCATTTTCACCTGAGCGGAATTGAATACAGCGCGAAGGGTGAACGCTATCACGTGCCGCTGAACGAAGCCGATTTGCATTATCGCGAGCTGTTACAGGCATTTCTGGATTATGGCGTGGAGGGGACGGCGGGCGTAGAAGCGCCGCTGCCTTTCCATGTTGCGGATGCGCTGACTTTTCAGGCGACTTACCGGCGCCTGCGGGATAAGGATCAGGCGGCGGAGGAAGCAGAGGATTAGGGGTGAGTGGGTAGTAGGACTCAAAAGGGCGGTGTAAAAACCGCCCTTTGATGTTTAGAAAGGGGTGACGCGATGACAGGCAGCCCAGTGACCCGGTTCAATTTCGATGAGCGGCGGGTCAGGTTCCTGAAAGCAGATGCCAGGAACAGCCACCGGACAGCGAGTATTAAAATTGCAACCAGTGGGCGGGTGCGCTGGGCTAGGTACGTCGCCTTTTAGGATGATACGCTGACGTTTTTTCTCGATCATCGGGTCAGGTACGGGTACGGCGGAAAGCAGCGCCTGGGTATACGGATGCAGCGGGTTATCATAGACGGCATCCGTTGGGCCAATCTCAACAATTTTACCCAGATACATTACCGCGACGCGGTCGCAGATGTGGCGCACCATGCTCAGGTCATGGGCGATGAACAGGTAGGTGAGGTTGAACTCTTGCTGCAAGTCTTCCAGCAGATTGACCACCTGCGCCTGAATGGATACGTCTAGCGCGGAAATCGGCTCGTCTGCGACGATGAACGTTGGCTTCAAGGCCAACGCGCGGGCGATGCCGATACGCTGGCGCTGACCACCGGAAAATTCATGGGGATAGCGATTGACGTAGTAAGGGTTTAAGCCTACACGCTGAAGCAGCGCTTCAACATATTCTTGAAGCTCAACTTTGTTCTGGATAATTTTGTGAATTTTTAGCGGTTCAGACACGATGTTGCCGACTGACATGCGGGGATTCAAGCTGGCAAACGGATCTTGGAAGATCATTTGCATTTTACGGCGCATGTGACGCAAATCGCCGGGTTTCATGGTGATCAGTTCTTGACCTTCAAAGACGACTGAACCGGAAGTGGGTTTGTAAAGCTGAAGCACGGTGCGGCCAGTGGTACTTTTGCCGCAGCCTGATTCGCCCACCAACCCCAGCGTTTCACCTTTCAACACGTCGAAACTGACGCCATCAACCGCTTTTACGGCGCCGATCTGCCGCTGAACGATCACTCCGGAATTGATTGGGAAGTGCTTCTTGAGGTCTTTAACGCTCAAGATCACTTCACGATTGTCGTTGGTTACATTCGCAGCCTGTACAGCTGCTGCTGGGCTAGACATGGGC
>DAOTUZ010000099.1:0-12823 GCA_034437295.1 Anaerolineae bacterium
CCAACCGGTTCAAAAATTCAGGTCGGAAATAGCGATTCAGATAGGCGCTGTAATCTGGCATCCGCTCTGAGCCAACGAAGCCCAGCGGTTTGCTGACTTCTTCGGTGCCAATGTTGCTGGTCATGATGAATACGGCATGTCGGGCGTCCACTGTGCCGCCGTGGGCATCACTGAGACGGCCTTCATCGAACACTTGCAGGAAAATATCAAAAATTTCTGGCGCGGCTTTTTCCACTTCGTCTAGCAGCACCACGCTGTAGGGGCGGCGGCGCAGCGCATCGGTCAGTTGGCCGCCGCGAGTTGAGTCTTTATAGCCGGGCGGCGCGCCGATCAATCGTGCGACTGTATGGGCATCGTGAAACTCAGACATATCGAGGCGGATCATGGCTTCATCGTCGCCAAACATGAAATTTGCCAGCGCCCGCGCCAGTTCGGTTTTGCCAACGCCGCTGGGGCCGAGAAATAGAAATACACCAATTGGACGGTTGGGATCGTGCAAGCCAGCGCGCGCGGTCTTGATAGCAGCGGCTACCGTCTGTACGGCGTGATCCTGCCCGATCACCCGCTTCAGCAGTTCTGATTCAAGCTCAGTCAGGCGGCGTTTCTCGTCTTTAGTCAATTCATTGGCGGGAATGCCCGTCCAATCAGAAAGCACCGCTGCCACGTTCTCAATGTGAACATCCATCAGACGATCCGGATCGTCAGGGGCAATTGTGCTGATCACCACGCGGGCGCAGGCTTCGTCCAGCAGATCAATCGCTTTGTCTGGCAGTCGCCGGTTAGACATGTAGCGTACCGACATGCGTACCGCTGCCGCCAGCGCTTCCGGGCGAATAGTTACCCCATGATGATCTTCTAATCGCTGGCGCTGCCCGGCGAGGATGGTGAGCGAGTCCTCTTCAGAGGGTTCTTCAATGTCTATGGGGCGGAAACGCCGGTCTAACGCGGGGTCTTGGGCGATGGCGCGCTGGTATTCTGCATGGGTGGTGGCGCCGATGCACACAATTTCCCCGCGTGCCAGCGCCGGTTTGAGGATGTTGGCGGCATCTAAATTGCTGTCAATGGTATCGCCGGCGCCAACGATGGTATGAATTTCATCAATGAACAGAATCACGTTGCCGGCGTTTTTGGCCTCTTCAACGATGCCGATCAGCCGTTCTTCAAACTGCCCACGCAGCGAAGTTCCGGCGACCAGCGTGCCGATCTCAATCTGCACCAACCGTTTGTTCAGCAGTGACGGCGGCGCCGAATGATTTTGTATGGCGTAGGCCAGCCCTTCGACGACGGCAGTTTTGCCGACGCCGGCATCACCGAGCAGCAGCGGGTTATTCTTCTTACTGCGCGCCAGCGTGCGGGCAACGGCGCGGATTTCGCGTTCGCGGGCGATTGCCGGGCCGATCTTGCCATCTCTGGCCTGCTCCATCAGGTCGCGGCCATATTTATCCAGCAGCGGCGTGGGTGCGCGGCTGCCCGGCTTGATCTCAGCATCGGCATCTACGCCGGGAAAATACTCTTCCGAGATCAGATCATCAAAGTCTGATGAGTTGAACAGGCCGCTGTCGTTCAGCGGAATAGATGGCGGCACGCCAGCGAGGTCTTTTTCATAAGCTTCGTTGAGCAGTTGGTTTAGCCATGCATTGATGTTGAAGCCCATCTCTGCCAGCTTGCGAACTGGCAGCCCTTCACCTTCCTGAAGCATGGCTAATAGCAAATGCACTTCTTCAATTTCTTCAACGCTATCGCGCTCGGCAAAGAACATGGCAATCGAAAGTACCATACCTGCACGGGGAGTCAGCGGCAGTACAGTATCAATGCTGCCTTCCCCAGAGCCGGACTCGCGGCGAATTTCATTGCGCACATTGCGGGGGTTCAACCCGGCGCGCTTCAACAAATTGGCCGTCGCCCCGTTATCAATTTTGGTCATGGCAATGAACAGATGCTCGGTGCCAATGTAGTTATGCCCCAACCGCCGCGCTTCTTCGGCAGAGGGCGAGAGCAGCGCGGCACAGCGCGCGCGAATCTCTTTTTCGGGGAACTCAGGCGTGTTGCTCAAGGGTGACTGTCCTGATAAACGCTATTTATAGCTGTATTATTTTTAAGTATAGCGTGAACTCACTAATCTACCGTCAAAGTTTTTGAAGACACCCTCAATCTTAGTATTTTTGCGATGCTGCCTTAAAACAACAACCCTCTTTACACGGGCAAAGAGGGTTGTTTGCTGGAAAATTCAATTTTAGCGAGCGTGTTATTATCAGCCGTTCGGCGGCATGGTCGTGCTGGCAGCTTCTGCGCCTGCTGATGATTCCTTGAGTTTGTTGTAGCGTATGACCGCCAGTACAAAAATGGCGATACCGCCGATCAGGGTGATCCACGCGATCAGGTCAATGATGGCCGCATTACCGATCATCAGGAAAATTAAAACGCCCAGCACCAGCGCGACAGCCGCGCCGAGAATGGCCGCAATCCGCAGTTTTTGACCTTCGTCGCGGAAGAACACGACGCGGATTAGCGACAGCACGCCTTCGATGACCAGCCCGAAGCCGAGGATGCCAGCCATCAAGCGTAAGTTAGAGACATCGCTGCGATCCAGCACCATCACGAGCACCAGCACGATCAATGAGACTGCCAGCCCCACGCCAGCACGGATCAATGCCAGCGGCGTGCCTTTGCGCGCCTCACTGCGGCGGATGATGCCGATTCCCCGCATGATCGAGCTGATCAGCAGATAGATGGAGCCGCCAATTAGGATGATATTCACTGCGCTGGAGCGATCAAGCAGGATGATCACGCCGATTACCGCCAGCACGATGCCTTGAATTAAAATCACCCACCATGCAGTGCTAGATTTCCAAGGCGCATAAGCTGCGGCCATATCCAGCGCATCCTGCCCGCTTGTTGGAACTTTGAAGCCCATGCTGTTGTTCCCTTCTGATGTAATGAGGTTCGAGTGCAATTTTGTCGTTTATCTTACCACGCCTAGCCGCTGTAAGTCATACAAGATTACGCGCTCCCATGCCTGATTGGTCAGCACCGGCACAAAGTGGATTCCGCGCCGCGTGCATTCATCGCGCAGGCTATCCCGCCATGCCTGAACTCGCTCCAGATAGCGCTGGCGCATCGCCCCATCTATGCTTACTTCTTGCGCCGCGCCGGTTTCTACATCCACCAAGCGTAAATCGCCCCCAAATGGCGGCTCGATTTCTTCAGGCGACAGCACATGCACAATCGCGACTTCACAGCCTTTCGCCAGCAGGGCGTTGATGCCGTCTAAATAGCCGGATGGCGCGAATAGATCGCTGATTAAAATGACGAGGCCGGGGCGTTTCAAGCGCAGCGCGGCGTCTCGCAGCGCGGCATTTAAATCCAATGTGCCTTTAGCCTGCATCGCGCCAAAAAATTGCAGCAGGCGCGCACCATGCCCGCGCCCCCGCACCGGGCCAAAGGTATCTGGCGCTGCTGAAAGGGCGCTCACCGTTAAGCGGTCATTTGCTAACAGCGAAATATAGGCAAGCCCTGCTGCCAAACGCCGCGCAAACATGAATTTGTCGGTATTTTGCCCGGTTTCATCCTCTTCGGTTGCGCGGTTCATGCTGGCGCTGGAATCAATCAGGATGTAAGTGGCGAGGTCTTCCTCATCTTCAAAGACCTTCATCAGGGGGCGATCCAGCCGCGCATAGATATTCCAATCCAACCGCCGCAGATCATCGCCGGGGGTATAGTTGCGATAATCGGCAAACTCGATGCTGGTGCCGCGCTTGCTGGAACGGCGCTCGCCTTTGATCGCCCCGGCACGCACACGACTAGCCATCAGGGTGAGCTGCTCCAATTTGCGCCGCGTGGTTTCATCAAAAAGCATGGTTTCGGGCATGGGGAGCCTTTAGGGAGTTAGGTTACAAATTAAAGGGTTGTACTATCGTAAATCTCTTTAACGTTCACCTTTTAACCCGATCTTTCTTTCTTCCTGATTGTACCGCCAAATTTGCATCTGCTGCTCATCTTTCATAGGTGTTAACCGTGATACAATCCGCGAATAGGGAGTTTGCTGTTACTGTGATAGTTTGCCTGCTGAAAAAACGACTTTTATCGCCTAATGTTCTGCTGGCGCTGCTGCTGGGCGCCTTGTGGATAGCCGCGCCGGTACAGATTGGCAGCGCCCAATCAGAAGAATTGGCTCTGCAAATTTCCCCCGGCTTTGATGGCTACTTCCGAGAATACGAGTGGCTGCCAGTACAGGTTCAAGTGACCAATAATGGCGAGGATCTGGTTGGGCGGTTGGTGGTTCGCCCGGAAACCAGCGGCGACGGTATTCCCAACGCTTACAGCGTTCCGGTGGCGCTGCCCTCTGGCGCTCGACAGACCATCCCCATGCTGATCACGGCACGTTCATATGCTACGCAGGCGCGGGTAGAACTTATAGATGATGACGGCGTGGTGCTGGCGGCACAGTCGCGGCCTATTCGCGCTTTACAGCCCAATGATCGGCTGTATGTGGTGCTGAATGAAACGCCATCTGGCACGCTGGATATGACCGGGGCGCGCTTTGGCGGTGGGGCTGTTCAAGCCATCTGGACATTAGATGATCTGCCATCCTCTGCCGCGGCATTACAGGCGGTAGATGTGATGCTGTTCACCGATATTGACACCGCCAGCCTCAGCGCCGGGCAGTTCGTCGCTTTGCATGATTGGGTGACGGCAGGCGGCCATCTCATGGTGGCGGGCGGGGTGAACTGGCAGGCAACCGGCCAATCGCTGCTGGAGCTGCTGCCAATGATTCCTGAAGCCAGCGAAACGATCACCAGCCTTGCCCCGCTTGGGGAATGGCTGCGGGGGGCGGATACGGATGCCCTGATAGATGAAAACGGAATCGTGATCACGACTGGCGCGCTGCTGCCAGATGCGCGGGTGCTGGTCGCACTGGATGACGGCACCCCCCTGATTGTGCGTCATGAGTTTGGGGCAGGCACCGTGGATTATTTCACGGTTGATCCAAATGCTGAACCGCTGCGGAGCTGGGATCACAGCGCGGAATTGTGGTATACCCTGCAATCTACGCGCGCGCCCGCGCCGGGTTGGTCGCATGGTTTTGGCAATTGGGATCAGGCGGCTCGCGCGGCAGAAATTTTGCCGGGGGTGGACGCGCTGCCGGATATGCTGCCGGTGATCGCTTTTCTCGGTCTCTATATCGCTTTGATCGGCCCGCTGAATTACGTGATCCTCAAGCGTATCAACCGGTTGGAATGGGCGTGGGGGACAATCCCCCTATGTATCGTGCTGTTCACCGTCCTTGCATGGAGATTGGGTTACAGCTTGCGCGGCGACGCGGCCATCCTCAACCGCATGGCGATAGTGCAAACATGGGTAGACAGTGACCGCGCGGCTGTTGATGGGATAGTTGGCGTATTTTCGCCGCGACGCTTGCAGTATACCTTGAGCACCGAAGGTGGTGATGTGCTGCGTCCGGTGCCGCCGGTCACAGGCGCTTCTGGCCTGCTGGCGCGGGGCGCGGCCACCAGTATCAATATTAATGAAGGTTCAACATTCGCGGCTGAGAATTTTGCGATTGATGCCAGTTTTGTCTCTACGTTCACGCAGCAGGGCACGATTGACCGCCCGCAGATTAACGGCAGCGTGTCCATTACGCCGGATGAGGCCATCGCCGGGCAGATGCATGTGCGCGGATCGGTGACTAATAACACCGATTTTACACTGCGCGATCCTGTGATTCTGGGGCGGGGCATCGGGCTGCATCTGGGTGAAGATCTCGCCCCCGGCGCAATTTCAACCTTCGATCTGGTGCTTTCTGGAGAAGGCTCAGCCGCACCTTCGCCGTATGTGCCTACTAATGCCAGCCCTTATTTAGGCTTTCGGATGGCACAGCTCACCGCGCGCACCGAAACCAGCGTGATGCAGATCATCGGTACTGAACGCTATGATACCGATCCGATGCTGTTTGCCTTGAATATCTCCAGCGCCGATCAGGAATTGTGGCGCCAGCAGCTTTTGCTGTGGTCATTGGTGGATGATTCGTATGGCTCAACCGGGCGTGGCGATAATATCTTCCTCGCTGGATGGGCCGATACTGCGCCGCTGGATGTGACTCTGGAAGGCGCGGGTTGGTCAGATCAGCGCACGACGCTGTTTTTGGTGGAGCTGGAAACTGACCTTCAGCAGCCGAACGATCATGTTTTGATCACCAGCGATAGAATGATGTGGTCAGTGCGTGACTATGATGGGTTCGGCGCACTTTCTCCGGTGGATCTGAACATGCAGCCCGGCGAAACGGTCAGTTTTCGCTTTACGCCGCTGCCGGATGCGGTCTTGAGCGAAGTTGATGCATTGAGCCTACGCCTTTCGGAAATGAACATATCTTCGCGGCGAGTGCCGCTGTACTTATGGGATTGGCAGGCTGGAATATGGGAAGCCATAGAAGTGAATCGTGAGGGTTTGACGATTCGCGATCCAGAGCGTTATCTTGGCCCGGAAAATGCGGTGCAGGTGCGCCTGATTGCCGATGAAATTGGCGGTTATTTACGCATTGGCCGGTTAGATATTGAGCAATCGGGAAGGTTTTAGGGAGCGGCAGATGACCGAACTGATCATTCAAACAACGGATCTTGTCAAGCGATTCGGTAAATTCACGGCGGTCAACGGTCTATCCTTAGAGGTTCCTGCTGGCTCTATTTATGGCTTTGTTGGCCCCAACGGCGCAGGCAAGACCACCACCATGCGAATGCTGACCACACTCACCCGCCCCACCAGCGGCGAAGCATGGGTAAACGGTTGCTCCGTAGTTGAAGAGCCGCGCGCGGTTCGCCGTTCCATCGGGTATATGCCCGATGAATTCGGGGTCTACGACGATATGCGCGTGAGTGAATATCTGGATTTCTTCGCCGCCTGCTACGATATTCCGCAGGCGGAGCGCAAAAAGCTGATTGATGACCTGTTAGAACTGGTTGATCTTTCACATCGCCGCGACGATATGGTGGATAAACTCAGCCGGGGTATGAAACAGCGGCTTTCGCTGGCGCGTACGCTGGCGCACGATCCTGCGGTGCTGATTCTGGATGAGCCGGCCAGCGGCCTTGACCCGCGCGCCCGCGTTGAAATTCGCGAACTGCTGGTTGAACTGGCGAGAATGGGCAAGACGATCTTTTTCTCGACACACATTCTCGCTGATGTTAACGAAATTTGCACGCATATCGGCATCCTTGAAGCCGGGCAGATCATCGCGCAGGGCAGCATGGAAGCGATGCGCGCTCAGCTTCAGCCGCACCGCGAAATTACCGTGACATTGGCCGATCAACCGGCGGTGGAGGCTGCAAAATTGCTGCTTTCCGGGCGCGAAGGGGTGATCGCTGTCGCTGATCTTGAGCCAAAAGGTGGCCGTGCGCGGATTCGCATTGATTATGCCGGTGACGATGCCGGGGTGGTGGCCTTGAATCAGGCATTTGCCGCCGCGGGTATCGCGATTATGGGATTTGCCGAAGAAACCCGCGATCTTGAAGCCATGTTCATGCGCGTAACCAAGGGCATTGTGACTTAAGATGGCGGCCTTAGCGATTGAACCCCTCTCCCGGCAGGAATTTGCGCTGGATCGCGCAGCGAAAGTGCTGCGACTGGGCGTAATTGCCGGCGTAATTGTGGCGGTGATGGGCTTCATCGGCGCGGTAGTGATCAGCGCGCAAACGTCAGCCGTTCCGGGTGGGCAGGCATCGGGATTGGCAGGATTGCTGCGCAGCGCCTTACTGCTTAGCTATGCGGGTGGTGATGATGCCGCAGTTTCGATCATCATGCTGGCAGGGCTGGCGAATGTCGCCGCATTTCTAGTGACACTGGTGGGCATGCGCGCGCGTGAAATCTGGGCGCTGCCGCTGCCGTGGCTGGTAGTGCTTGGAAACCTGCTGCTCATGATCTCCATTGGCTTTACTCCGGGCGCGATATTCATCCTGATTGCCGCTTTTGCCGGATATACCGCCGCCCGGATTCTCAGAATCTTCCGCATTAATCCTGTGGCGCTCAAAGAACTGCGTGGGCGGATGCGTGGCGCACGCGCATTTGTGGTTTTGTCTATCTACCTGCTGCTGATGAGTGGATTTGCCCTGTTGATGTATCTTGTGTTCAGCGCGGGTAGTGGTATCGGCAGTTCGGTGGCCGGCGAGATCGGTCGTTCGCTGTTCATCACGGTGGTGGGCATTGAACTACTGTTGATCTTGTTCATCGCGCCTTCGCTGACCAGTGGGGCGATTACCGGCGAGCGTGAACGCCAGACTTTTGATCTGCTGCGTACCACGCTGCTAAACGCGCCCACTTTCGTGATGGGTAAACTGGAGAGTGCGCTGGCCTATTTGCTGCTGCTTTTACTAGCGGCTATTCCTCTGCAAAGTCTCGCATTCCTGTTTGGCGGTGTCAGCGAGGGCGAAATTTTGCTGGCCTTCGTAATTCTAGTGGTTACCGCGCTGGCGTTAGGCGCCGTTGGCATTTATTTCTCAACCGCGGTTGAGCGCACGATTACGGCAAACCTACGCGCCTATCTGCTGGTGCTGGCGGTTATGTTTATCATACCTGTCATTGCAGGCGTGGTGCTGGATGTGCTTGGACGCATGTTTTTCACCGCTGGAGGCGCCTTCAATTCGCCACTGCTGGAAACTATATTCGCGTATGCCAGCGCGCTGCTGATCGCGATCAATCCGATTGCAACTGCGCTTTCAACGCAGCAAATTCTGATTGAGCGGGAAACGATTGGCTTTTACCCGTACACACTTGCCAGCAACGGCGGCACGATCCCGATGGTTTCGCCATGGCTGTTATTCACGTTGATCTATTTGATCTTTGCCGCCGTCTTGATCCTGCTTGCTATTCGCCGCGCCCGCCAATCAGAAGCGGAGGATGAGTAAATTTTACGACTGCATTCGTGGCTGCTCCGGCGCTGCGCCCAACGCGGTCAATCGGTTTAGTAGGCTGCGCGGTTGTTTCACCTGTGGGCTGCCATAATAGCTTATGCGGCAGGCGCCGGTGGCTAAACGTACATCCAGCAGTTCATCAACCCACAGCAGCATTTCGGCAGCGCCGGATATTTCAATTTGCGCCTGCCGCGATTGAAGCTGTTTGGCGTGATAGGTGAGCGCACCGGAGCAGCTTAGCGTTTGCTGATCGGCATGCCCTGCAATTGTCAAAGTGGCGCTGCCAGAGGCTTTCACCTTCAGATGTTCTGTCTCCAGCGCGTGAATTTCCATCATCGCCGCGCCGGAAGCCGCGCACAGCAGTTCAGGTGTCGTCAGTGTTGGTATCCGCGCCGCCACTGTGCCAGAAAGCGCTACCGCATCTAAGGTTTTACAGCCGACAAAAAAATGAATTGTGCTGCGCTTCAGGAATCCGCGCGCCGCTTCCCCATCAAGGCGCAGGTGCAGCGTGCCATCAACCACTTCCGTGATCACCTGCGCCATTAAATTTTCCGGCGCTTCTACGATCAGCCACTCTCTATCGCCCTGCGCCACTTGCAGTGTGGCATCGCCGCTAATCTTGATGCGTGTAAAGCCTGCTACCGTTCGCTGTTCACGGATAGCATCTGCTGTATCCACATAATTTTTATCGTTCATGAGCTTGCCCGTCATAACTCTATTGGATGATATGAGCTTTTACGGGGGTGATCTGCATTGTGTTCAAAACTGGGGGGATTGCGAAATGTGAGGGCGCGTCCCTATATCGGTTTACGGGATATAGGGACGCGCTGCTAAATTTGTCTAGCGTATTGTTGGATCGCTGATCCATACATCGGTGGCGTACAGCGTTTCGCTTTCGATAATCAAATTTGTTGAATAGCCGTAGCGGAACTCGAAGATATTCAAGCCGTTCTGGGTGCCAACAACCGGCTTTTCCGCGCCAGCCGCATTATCGAAAACGTAGACTACTGGCTCGCATTCAGTAGCGACCTGAGCGTTCTGGAAGCATAGTTCCAGCGTCACCTGCGCCGTGCGTGCCGCCGGGTTGTCCGAGATATAGGTCACCCGTACAAAGTTCCATGAAACCAACTGCTTGGTGGTTTCTAGCTCGGTCTGATCGGGCGTGGCCTGCTGAGTGCTGCCGAACAGTACCAATTCCAGCGGTGTTGAACCTGTGGGCGTGGGCGTGGGGCCGGGGCCGTTGCACCAGAAGGCATCGCAGAAAGCGACTGGTTGTACATTTTCCAGCGTGGGCAGGCTGTTGAATACCGTTTCCGGTACGGTGGTGAAGCGGCGATCTACGTACACCGCAAATTGATCGCCAACGACGAACATCATATTGGAGGCGCCGAAATTGCGATAGACGGCGCGGAATGGCGTGCCGCCGGGCATGATGCCCATATATTGCAGCGCGGCGACATCCAGATACGTGAAGGCGTAATCTGCAGAGCCGGTCAGCCGTACTTCCACGATCACTTCATCTAGTATCGGCGGATTTTCAACAACTGCGTTCAGCGCCTCTTCCAGTTGATCGCAGAAATCCGGCGCGGCGGGATCAATTTCATTGAAAGAGAGATCATAGCCCTCTGTCACCAGGAAGTATAGATAGGTCACGCCCGGCCTACACTGTTCTATCGGATCAATGCCCTGCCAACCCGTGGGGCGCGGTTGTTCGCGTTCAGCGGGGAGCGTGGTTTCAGCCAGTAGTTCAAGGTCATGCCGTAGGTTGTAATAGGATGAACCGGGGGAACTGCTGACCGTACCGATCCAGTCAACCGGGCGAATGCCTTCACCAAGTTGGAGGTTTGCCAGCGAATTCAAATCAAGGAAGAGATCGCCAATGAAGGTCGGTGTCGTCGCGTCGCGGTTGCCAATGTAGCCTTCAGGCCGGGTGTTCAAACCTAGCAATTCATCGGCAAGACGTTCAAGATCACCCCGCGCACTGCTAAGCAGCGGGATAGGATCGCGCACAATGCCATCTTCGTTAGGCGTGCTGAAAACGATCTCGTTGAGGCGCTCATCTACTTCAGCTTGCAGCGATAGGCAGTAATTCAACGCTGAATCAGGGGTGATCGGTTCAAAGCGATAGAACAAAGCCAGCATTGAGAGGGTATTCAGCAGTGTGCGGTCGCATAACAGCAGCACCGGGGCGCCGCGCCATGCATCCGGGCGCGAGCCGATTCCGAACTGTTCGTTCGCCATCGTTTCGATATTTCGCCGTACGCTGCGTACCAGCGCTTCTGGCGAAACCACGGTGGCTGATTCCCATTCAGCGGGGCGTTCCCCCACGCCAAGCAGCGTATCGGCCAGTATTTCGCTGTCATACCATAGATCGGAAGCGAAAGTGACCGAGTTGGGATCAAAATCACCTGTCCAACCTTCCGGGCGTGTATTCTGCCCCAGCGCCGCATCGGCCAACAGCTCAAGGTCGGCGCGCGCATCAAAGAAGAATTCCTGCACATCTACGCCCTGCCCTAATGCCGCTGGCGTAGCCTGCGCTGCGGGGCTTGCAGAGGTCATACCGACCCCTAATACCAGTGAAAGGATTGCGGTTGTCGTTATTAAGAAAACGAGCCAACGTCGCATTGCGCCCGACCTTTTTCGCTGCAAGAGGTTAAACGTGTGTCTAGATTATAGCCGCAAGATGGCGTCGGGCAATTGATGGAAACCTTTAGGAAGGAAATTTCCCTGCAAATTCGCTTCAACAGCAAAGTTTTTGTGGAATTTGGATACTCTTATTTGCAAATTACTACTCTATTGCTATGGTTGCCTAGTTGCATTTTTAATTACCCATCTTCAATAGGTTTATAAAGTGAGCGACTTTAGCGGTAAAGCAGTGATCGTCACCGGCGCGGGGTTAGGCATCGGCTTTGCGCTGTGCAAGGTTTTTGCAGAGGCGGGCGCGTGGGTGGCGCTGAACGACGCACAGGCCGCATTGGCACAAACCGCCGCTGATCAAATCAATGCCGGAATTGGCGCGGTACGGGTGAGTCCTTATGCCTGTGATGTATCCGATGTTGCGGCGGTGCGCGCCATGATTGAGGATTTCGCTGCACGATATGACCGTTTGGATGTGGTGATCGCTAATGCTGGAATTACCAACTATGGCGCATTTCTGGACTATGCGCCGGAAGCCTTCGATCGCTTGCTGGCCGTCAATTTGCGCGGCGGCTATTTCACGGCGCAGGCTGGCGCTAAGGCGATGATCGCGGGCGGTACTGCCGGGCGCATTTTGCTGACATCATCGGTCACAGGCATTGCTGCGTATCAGAATTTGAGCGCCTATGGCATCACTAAAGCCGCGATTCAGCATATGGCGCGCACGCTGGCGGTGGAACTTGGCGCCTATGGCATCACTGTGAACGCGATCAGCCCCGGCGCAACCGTCACTGAACGCACACTGCTTGATGACCCGAACTATGAAGCCAACTGGCAGGCTGTGACCCCTACTCACCGCGCTGGAACGGTTGATGACATTGCCGCGGCTGCGCTGTTTCTAGCTTCGCCAGAAGCGCGCCAGATCACCGGGCAAAATTTGACTGTAGATGGCGGCTGGACGCTGACCAGCCCGATCCCTGAAGACACCCCCGATCTGCCTGAATTTTCAGGAAAACTACGGTAAGCTACCCAAGCTTCAGATAATATGGCATCCTTGTTCCGACTTCCTCTGACATAGGTGTAGGATGGCTTTTGCCAGTAAGTAGAATAAGAGGCGCACTCTAATTTTGGGTTACCTAAATTCCCCCTATGGTTAGTTTTCCGTTTACAATGGGGATACCTATTGGATAGATGACAGGCTGCTTCTATGTCTGCCAACCTCAACGCGCTGGCGCTGCTGCGCCAGATACCCATGTTTCAATCACTCTCGCCGGAACAGCTTCAGG
>DAOTUZ010000100.1:0-3680 GCA_034437295.1 Anaerolineae bacterium
CAGCGCGATTGGCACCCTGAAGGGGCCGGCGCATGGCGGGGCGAACGCTGAAGCAATGAAGATGTTCCTTGAAATTGGCGATCCGGCGAACGTGCAAACGTGGTTTGATGAGAATATTAAGTCTGGCAAGCGCAGGATCATGGGCATTGGTCATCGCGTTTACAAGGCGTTGGATCCGCGCGCGGCGGTACTGCGCGATCGCGCCGAGGCCTTGGCGGTTGGCTCTGGCAACGGTAAGTGGTTTGAAATTGCGGATAAACTGGCGGTACTGGCGCGTGCTAATGAATACTTCATTGAGCGCAATTTGCACCCGAATGTAGACTATTTCAGCGCGATTGTGCTGTATACGCTCGATTTGGATGTGGATATGTTCACGCCGCTGTTCGCAATGAGCCGCATGGCGGGCTGGACGGCACACATTATGGAACAGGCTGCAAACAATCGTTTGGTGCGCCCGGACGTGCTGTACACTGGCCCTGTTGATCTAGTGTGGACTTCACTGGAAGAACGCTAGAATTCAAAAATAAGTTTGCTAAATAAAAACGGGATGCCTTTCACAGGCATCCCGTTTTTATTATCGCGATTACGAAGATATAGGTTGTTCAGTATGCCGTATAGGGATGGTGATAATGAAGGTTGTGCTTTGCCCTGGCACACTGTTGAAATTGACTGTGCCGCTGTGGGCTTCAACGGTGCGTTTGACGATAGCAAGGCCAAGCCCGGTGCCTTGAATATGGGCGGCGTTGCTGGCGCGAAAGAAGGTATCGAAGAGATGCTGCTGATCTTCGGTGGGTATACCGATACCTTTATCATGAATCTGAAAAGTGATCACGCCTTTGTCTTCCAGATACGAAACCAAAAATTGGACGGTATCACCATTTGGCGAATATTTGACGGCATTGGTTAGCAGGTTGATCAGTGCGCGGCGCATCAAGTCAGGGTCAATCATAACCGGCTTGAAATCACCCACACAGGCGAAACCAATGCGATGGGTGCTGCTGGCGATCCATTGAATTTCACGGGCGATTCCGGCGCAGTATTCCGGTAAATTCACGGCCTGAGGGCGGAAGTATGAGCCGACGGTATCGGCGCGACTGATGGTCAGTAAATCATCAATGAGATTGGCAAGCTGCTGCACCTGGGTGGAAATCATCGAAAAATGTTCATGGCGGCGATGCTCGTTCAGCCGATCATAGTGATGCATCAGCAGATCGCTGGACGAGCGAATTAAGGCGAGGGGTGTGCGAAACTCATGCGAGGCCGTCGCTCCGAAACGGGACTTGAGTTCGACTAAGCGGCGTTCTTTGTCTAATGCTTCGCGCAGATCGTTTTCCAACTTCCGTCGCTGGGAAATATCGCGCAAATTACAGACGACGAGTGGTTCTGCCCACGCATTACCGCGAACGAGATCGATTACCGCTTCGAGCGTGAAGCGAGCATCGTCGCGACGACGAGCGACCAACTCACAGCGCTGTACCTGACCTTCAGTTAGCGCCCGTTCCAACGCCATCATCAGCAGATCGTGAGATGCAGAATCGAGAAGATTGGTGAAATATTCGCCGCTGGTGGGCGTGTAACCAAAGAGCAACGCAAAGGCAGGATTGGCCTGCCGAATTTGCGCCGAGGCATTGAGCAGTAAGATGCCGTCACTGCTGGCGTTTAATACAGCTTCAACCTGATCTTTGGCCTGCTGAAGCTGCGCGGTGCGTTCTTCGACATGCTGCTCAAGCTCTTCGGCATAATGCAGGGTTTCAGCATAAAGAGCGGCGTTGGTGCCAGCCAACTCTTGCGAGCGCCTGCGCTGTTCCTGTTCCGCAATATACAGGTTGGTGCGCTGCATGCCGATAGAGACGTGTTCGCTGATTGCAGTGATTAATTCCAAATCTTTTTGATATAGATGAAGGTTGGAGGTGGTTTCGATGTTTAACACCCCAACTACCTGATCATCAATAATGAGCGGCACAGCGATTTCGGATTGTACATTAGGCGCTGCTGCCATATAGGCGGGATCATCCTTGACATCTTCGATCAACACCGCCTGTGAATTTTGGGCGACACGCCCAATAATGCCCTGCCCGGAGGGAATTACCTGAAAAAAATCCTCATAGCCGATTTGATGCTGCAGATGGAATTCATTGGTTTCAGCATTTCTAAGATACACGCTGACGTGCGAATATCCGTAAAGCTCGTGCAACCCCTCAACAACCGCACGCATGACGGCTTGTTGATCCATTTCGCGGACGACGATGCTGCGAATGCGGTTGAGCAACGTCAATTCCAGAGCGCGGCGGTTAGCATCTTCGAGCAGCATGCGATACCGGCCTTCGCTTAAGCGCAGCTCGTTTTCAACCTGTTTGCGTTCAGTGAGATCAAAAAACTGTGCAAGGACGCATAGTTCACCGCCAAGTTTGATCCATTCAAACGAGGCCAATGTATCCCGCGTTTGGCGGCCTTCCGAGCGTATGGGAGTATCCAGATTGGCAATATGCTGCTGTTCAAAAAGCCGCTGGATGATGGATGCAAAGTCATTGACGAAGATGTTGAGATCGTACACATTTTTGTTGATAACGCGATCATCAGACAGGCCGAGTAATGCGAAAAAGCTGGCATTCGCGTCTACAACCCATCCAGATGGGGTGATTAGCGCGGTTGGGGCGGGGCTGGCATGAAAGATGCGGCGAAAGCGTTCTTCGGATTGTTCTAGGGCGCGTTCGGTGCGCTTTAGCTGGGTGATATCGCGATTGATGCTAAGGATCGCGATTTGACCCTGAAAATCAATCAGCTGCGCTTGAATATCCACGACGACGGGCGAATGATCTTTGCGTACTTGGGTGGCTTCAAACTGGATGAGTTGGCCGTTTGGCGCATTAAGCAACCTGTTGACCTGAACCTGACTACCGGGAATATCCAGCGATATGGCGTCCAGACTCATATTGAGGAATTCCATGCGCGAGTAGCCATATAGGGCGCAGGCCGCCTGATTGACTTCTAGTACATGTTCATTCTCAGGCTTAAAGATCAGAACGGCGTCAGGAATAAATTCCAGAAGCCTGAGGATATCTGCTGGATATGTGGACGGTTGAGTGTTGGTAGTTTCCACGTTGCTAATAGTTGCAGCGTCTAGATACAACCGGGCCGTTTACCGCTTGGAATCAATATCTAATCGTATTGTACGGGCAGATTGCAGAATAAACATGGGTATTCTGTTCGGAATTATTGGGAATCTATAGCATCAAATCTCTAGTCAAACACGATCAGCGACTGCCACCGCGTAATCAACCCTTCACCAATACCTTCTACGGCATCAAGATCATCGAGTGCGTGGAAGGGGCCATTTGCCTCACGAAAATTAAAAATGGACTGTGCTAAGGAAGCACCAACACCTGGAAGCGATTCAAGCTCTTCGAGCGTGGCGGTATTGATATGGACGACAACACCACCCTGCGGGGTTGCCAGCATGATTTCTGGCGCTGCCTGTGCAGGAACGTGGATTTGATCGCCATCGCGCAAAATGGCGGCGATATTGACCAATGTCGTATCGGCATCGGGGTTGAATCCGCCGACGGATTCGATAGCATCTTGCACGCGGCTTCCAGGCGGCAGGGTGATCATAGTATCGGGCTGACGTACTGCGCCGGTCACGTAGACGGTGATCGGGCCGGCGGTAGAGGTAGGCGCGG
>DAOTUZ010000101.1:0-8986 GCA_034437295.1 Anaerolineae bacterium
GGCCGCGCCGACTTCCTGCATTTGATTATGCCGATGAGCGTGAATAAGTAGGCGATGCCGCGCATAATCCCATCCCTCTCCCTTCAGCCGAACGCAGCGGGGGGAGAGGGGATGCAGCATGACTCAACGTATAAATCCACCTGATATGACCTTTCTCAAAAGTTTTCTGCGCCGTCACTGGCAAACGCTGGCCGTTCTGGCGCTGTTCTTCATCCTGCCGCTGATCGCCTTCTTCCCGCAAACTATCGGCGGCAGAACCCTACTGCCCGCCGAAAACCTGTATCAATACGAACCCTACGCCAGCTACCGGCATGAAACCGGCGCCGAACAACCGCCGCCGGAAGTGCCGCATAATCATCTGCTGTCTGATCTGGTTTTAGAAAACTATCAGTGGAAAGCGTTCATCCTTGAAAACTTGCGCGCGGGCGAAATTCCGCTGTGGAATCCGCATCAATTTTCGGGCATCCCCTTCTTAGCTGCCGGGCAGCAAAGCACGCTCTACCCCTTCAGCCTGCTGTATTACATCCTGCCGCTGCCCGCCGCCTATGGCTGGTTCACGGTGCTGCAATTGTGGCTGGCCGGCATCTTCATGTATGCCTTCTTGCGCGGGATCGGCATCGGGCGAACCGGCGGCGCGGCGGGCGGCGTGATCTACCAGTTGAGCGCCTTCTTCGTGATCGGCGCGGTTTTCCCGATGATCGTTGGCGCGGCGATCTGGCTGCCGCTGCTGCTGTTGATGATCGAGTTCATCATTCGCCGCAGGCCGCTGCTGCGCGGTATTCCTGCCGCCGCGCCGTGGGTGGTGATCGGCGCGGTGGCGCTTGGCTTTTGCGTGCTGGCCGGCCATGTTGAGATTCTCTATTACACGCTGTTGATCGCCGGATACTACGCCGCCTGCCGTCTGGCGTGGGAAGCGTGGCGAGCATGGCGAAACCCACCCGCCGCGCCCCCCTTAGAATCTGCTGTAGGGGCGGGGCTTGCGCCGCCCGATGCCGCATCTGATTTAGCGGCCTCACTCACCCTAGACCTGATCGACAGCGCCACTTCCCCGATTGCGCTGCCGCCTGCGCTGATGGGTTCGGGGGGCGATTTCGTCTCGCCGGCTGCCGCCAAACCGCGCCGCGCCTTATCGCCGCTGCAAACGGTGGCCGCCTCCGGCGCGTGGCTGCTGGCGATGGTGCTGCTGGGCATCGGGTTGGGCGCGGTGCAGTTCATCCCGCTGTTTGAGCTTGCCAGCATCAATTTTCGCAGCGGATCGGCTTCGCTGGAGCAGATCGCAAGTTGGGCGCACCCGTTCCGCGACCTGCTGCAATTCATCCTGCCCAATTTCTATGGCAGTCCGGCGCAGCACAGCTATCTTGATGTATTCAGCGGGCAAACCATCTCGCTGCTCAACAATGCCGCCACCAACACCGATTGGGGCATGAAGAATTACGTGGAAGCGGCGCTGTATCTTGGCATTCTGCCGCTGGCTTTAAGCCTTTATGCGCTGATTGCAAAACGGGCTAAAAATGCGCCCCCCTACCGCCCGATCTTCGCAGCGCTGGCGCTGTTTTCGCTCACCTTCATGTTTGGCCTGCCCACCTACGCGCTGATTTATCTACTGCCGGGCATCAACCAGCTTCATTCGCCCTTCAGATGGATTTTCGCGCTGACGCTGTGCGCGGCGGCGCTGGCGGCTTTTGGGCTGGACGCGCTGGCGAAACTGCGCTTTGAGGGCGACCCGCGCAATCGCCGTCTCGCCCGTTTCTTAGGCTGGGCGCTGGAATTTAGCGGCGCGCTGGTGCTGGCGGGGCTGCTGTTCTCGCGCCTGTTGTTCGCTCAAATTGCGCCGATCATCCAGCGGCTTTTAGACAATATGGCGACTGCTTCGGGCGCGCCCGCCAGCAGCATTTTTTCTGATCCTGCCATGTTCTACAGCGTGCAGTTCCCGAACCTGCTGGCGCTGGGTATCGTGCTGGTCTTAAGCGGCGCGGTGTTCTTGTGGGCGGGGAGGAAAAATGCCCCCGCCCCCTCAAAGGGAATACGCCGCCGCCTTTGGAGCGCCTTCGCCATCCTGCTGATCGCCGCCGACCTGTTGATCGCCTCATGGGGCTTCAATCCGGCCAGCGATCCGGCATGGCTCACATATACGCCGCCAGCGATTGCGTGGCTGCAAGCGCAGCCCGGCGATTGGCGCTATATCACGCTGGACGATCCGGCACAGCGCCCGCTGTTTCAGGCCAACATGACGCTGCAATATGGGCTGGACGATGTGCGCGGCTACGAGAGCATCATCCCCAAGCAATATGTGGATTTCATGCGCCAGCTTGCGCCGCAAGTTCAGCTTGATTACAACCGCGTCGCCCCGCTGTACACCGGCTACGATCCATCGTTGAACTTCGACCCGCGATCCGCGCTTGAATCGCCGCTGCTGGATCAGCTTAATATTCGCTACGTGATCACCCATCTTTCGACTGATCTCAGCGATCTGCCTGATTTTCAACGGGCGTACAGCGATGAGGCCGTCACGATCTGGGAAAATCTAAACGCGAATCCCCGCGCCATGCTGGTGACCGGCGATTCAGCGCAGGGGCAAACAGCCGTAGAGCGCACCGGCGGCACCAGCCGCGAGTCGTTCTATATCGTGCGAGCCGAACAGCCCGCCGAACTGGTGATCAGCGAAACATTTTTGCCCGGCTGGCGCGCCTACAGCCTGCCTGTAGATGCACTTCATAATCCGACTGCCGAAGAAACCGAACTCACGCTGCGGCTGGTGGACGGAAATTTCGTCGGCGTTGAAATTCCTGAAGCCGGAAATTTTCAAATTCGCATCGTCTACAGCCCGCAAAGTTTTCAAGTGGGGCTGTTCGCTTCGTTCATCAGCTTCATCATCTTGATGCTGGTTGGCGGGGTCTATGCGTGGCGCTCACTGATTACGGGGGCGGCGCAGGGGGGCGCAAGCGGCCTCAGCACCATCGCCCGTAACAGCCTTGCGCCGATTTTGCTGAACCTGTTCAATCGGGGCATCGATTTCGCCTTCGCCTTCGTGATGCTGCGGATTTTGGGGCCAGAACAGGCGGGCGCTTATTTCTATGCCGGCGTGATCTTCGTCTGGTTCGATATTTTCACTAATTTTGGCCTGAATCTCTTTTTAACCCGCGAAGTTTCCCGTGATCACAGCAAAGCCCGCGCCTATTTCTTCAACACCAGCGCCATGCGCATCGGGTTGGCCGGCATTGGCGTGCCGATGCTGGCTGCCTTTTTGGGTGCGCGTCAGGGTACGGTATCGCCGCCGCTGGACGCAACCACGCTGTTAGCCATTGGCCTGCTCTATGTTGGCCTGCTGCCCAACAGCCTAAGCAACGGCCTCACTTCGCTGTATTATGCCTTTGAGCGCGCCGAAATGCCGGCGCTGGTGGCGACGGTGGCGACGCTCTCTAAAACCATCGGCGGGCTGATCGCGCTGCTGATGGGCTGGGGCATCGTTGGGCTGGCGGCGGTCAGCATTTTTACCAATGTGGTCACGCTCATCTTCCTCTGGTGGAATGCCCGCCCGATGTTCGCCGGAACTGCGCCCGCCCGCCCTGATTTCGGGCTGATGCGGCGCATGGCTGGCACAAGCTGGCCGCTGATGCTGAATCACTTTCTGGCGACTATTTTCTTTCAGATTGACGTGATCTTGATCGAAGCCATGCACGGCACGCTGATGGTTGGGCAGTACCAGATCGCTTATAAATGGGTGACGGCGATCAATATCATTCCCGCCTTCTTCACGCAGGCCATGCTGCCGCGCATGAGCCGTCAGGCGCAGGACGACAAAGACGGCTTGAAGCGTAATTACATTCTGGCGATCAAGCTGCTGGTGAGCATGGCGCTGCCGCTGGCGGTGCTGTTCACCTTCTTCGCCGTGCCGCTGACCGCCTTGCTTGGCGGCTCGCAGTATTTGCCGGACGGCGCCATCGCCACGCAGATCATGATCTGGAGCATTCCCATCGGCTGGATGAACAGTTTCAGCCAATACATGCTGGTGGCGCTGGACTTGCAGCGAAAGATCATGCGCGCATTCGTGCTGGCGGTGGGCTTCAACCTGATCAGCAACTTGATTCTCATTCCGCAGTACGGCTATCAGGCGGCGGCGTTCACCACCATTTTGAGCGAAGCCGCGCTGTTCGTGCCGTTTTACCTGCTGCTGCGGCCGGTACTGGGGAATATGCCCTGGTTCAGCATTTTATGGCGGCCAGTGTTGGCGACTGCTGCCATGATTGCCGCCATGCTACTGCTGTCGCCCGTGCATATGCTGATCGCGCTGCCGTGTGGTTTGCTGGCCTATGCTGGATTGTGGTATCTGCTGAAGGCGCTCACAGCCGATGAGTGGGCGCGCCTTGCCCCGCTGCTGCCGGGGCGGGTGAGGGGCAGGCTGGCGGCAAGCACGCGGTAAGAGCGCATCAGGCTTTTACCACGCGATCACTTCTTAATCTTCGACCTACTTGCCAGATCGCAAATCTGTGCTAAATTATAACTAATGTCCATTGAAACGAGAGGAGGTGATCTGTGGGTAGTCGCAGTCTTTTGGGAGTGTGCGCCGACTGATCCTCCCTTCGGTGAGCGAGCTTTACGGGTGACTCTACGCCCGGGAGCGCCGCTCCCAAACGCACCGCTAGAAAAGACCGCCGGGGTTCGCCTCGGCGGTCTCATTTTATGCCCTCAAAAGTGATTTTGTTCCGCCTTGTCCCCGCCGCCCTTATCAATAAGCGGGGTGGGCGTGATCGCTGGTTACGACTCCCGCACAGAGACGAAATTCCAGTGAACCAACATATCTTGCCCGGCATCTGACAGGACGTAATCTATGAACGCCTGCGCCAGTTCGGGGTTTGCGCTGTCGTTGGTTGCGGCAATCGGGTAAGTGGCAATCGTATTCAGCACATCCGGAATCGGAATAGCGATCACCTGATCGCTGATGTCCGGTGTCACGTCAGATACGTACACAATGCCCGCGTCGGCCTCACCAAGCGCCACTTTTGCAGATACCTGCCGCACGTTCTGTTCTTCCGAGACCACGTTAGCCATAAAGGCTTCGCGGTAAGCTTCGCCATAAGCGCGGTAGCCCAAAAGGCGCTCCAACATCGTATCGGTGTAATTTCGCACCGGCACATCTGGCGCGGCGATCACCAGCATCACGCCGTCATTCGCTAGATGGCGCAAGCGGGTAATTCCCGCCGGGTTATCAGCAGGCACAATCAATACCAACCGGTTCCGGGCGAAGATAACCGGATCTCCAGCGATCCGCCCCGCCTCACGGGCGACGTTCATTTGCGCAGCGTTCGCGCTGGCAAACACATCGGCGGGCGCGCCTTCTGATAACTGTGCCGCGAGATCTGACGAGCTGGCAAAGCTGAAGATCACATCGGTTCCGGGATGTTCGGCTTCAAACGCCGCCGCAATATCCTCAAAAACGTCGGTTAGCGAAGATGCCGCAAACACGAGCAGCGTGCGTTCTTGCGCGCTGGCCGCCATCACACTGGTGACCAGCACCACGATCACCGCTAGTAATGCCAAACTCTTCCGCATAGCATCATTCCTTTATTCATAAACGTCGCATCTGCCCACCGTAGGGGTGTGACAACCATTATAAAGCGCCGCTGCCTATTTTGCTGAACGCCGATCATAAAAATAATCGCTGCTTTCTCCATATCTCCCGCTTTGTTGTCTCTTTTTCGCCAGAATTTAACATCGCATTAACACAGCCGGTCAGCTTCTTTAAAACGATTGTTGATAATCATTAACTGAATGGCGTTAGATTGGCTGTGGTTCATCAATATCTATCGCAATTCAGGAGATGAAAGTAAATGTTGAAGCGTATTCTCACTGCCGGCCTCATAATTTCAACCGCTGCCTTACCGTTGGCAGCCATGGCACAAGATGCCACCGCCGAAGCAGTAGAAGTGATGCCTATTGAGCTGCCCCTCGTTGATCCGCTGGCCGTCACTGGCGACCTGATCATCGCTGGAAGCTCAACCGTTTTCCCGCTCAGCGAAGCGGTCGCCATGCTCTTCGTTGATGAAGGCTACGCAGGCGAAATTACGGTGGACAGCATCGGTTCCGGCGCTGGCTTCTCGCGTTTCTGCGAGTCTGCTGAAATCGACATCGCCAACGCCAGCCGCCCGATTAAGGCGGAAGAGCTGGCCGCCTGCGAAGCCAATGGCCGCCCGGCAGTTGAATTCCGCGTCGGCACGGATGCGCTGGCCGTCGTCGTAAGTTCTGAAAACAGCTTCCTCGAAAGCCTGACGCTAGAACAGCTCGGTCAAATTTTCACCGGCGAAGTCACCACTTGGGATCAGGTGGATGCCAGCTATCCGGCAGAAACCATTCAGTTATTCAGCCCCGGCAGCGACAGCGGCACTTTTGACTATCTGGTTGAAGCCGCCGCCGCCCCGCTGTTCCCGCAGGACTCTTCATCCGAGCGCATCGAAGCCGCCCGCGCCGCAGTTCTGAGCGTACCCGGCATTCAGTTGAGCGAAGATGACAACGTGTTGGTGCAGGGCGTAGAAGGCAGCCCTTACGCCATCGGCTACTTCGGTTTCGCCTACTATCTTGAAAATGCCGAACTGCTGAATATTCTCGCAATTGACGGCGGCGACGGCGCAATTGTTCCCGATGCCGTTTCAGCCGAAGATGGCAGCTACCCGCTGGCGCGCCCGCTGTTTATCTACAGCGCCGCCGAAGTGATTGCTGAAAAACCGCAGGTTGGCGAATTTATCAGCTTCTTCCTGACCAACGTGAATGACGTCATCGGGGAAGCCGGTTACTTCCCGGCCAGCGTGGAAGCGCTCAACGAAGCCAAAACCGCACTCCTTGAAATAATCGAAAACTAGGACTTACGACGTTATGATGACCTCATTGGAAGCAGGGCAGGAAATTTCGGCGGTATCGGGCATCGGCTTTGCCCATACCTCGAAATTACAGCGGCGCGGTCTGCAAAAGCGGGTGCGCCCGGTCGATGGCCTCGTTCGTGTCCTGTTCTTCCTCTGCGGCATGCTCTCCATCTTCACAACCATTGCCCTCGTCTACGTGCTGGTCAGCGAATCGCTGGTGTTCTTCACCAGCGGGTTGGTCACCTTACCCGAATTTCTTTTTGGAACTCGCTGGCAGCCAGCCGCCGGCGAGTTCGGCATTTTGCCGCTGCTCAATGCCACCGTCATCACCAGTTTATGGGCAATGGTCGTCGCCCTGCCGTTGGGCATCGGCGCGGCAGTTTACCTGAGCGAGTATGCGCAAAGCAGCACCCGTGATCGCCTGAAGCCAATTCTGGAAATTCTGGCAGGCATCCCCACCGTAACCTACGGCTTCTTCGCGCTCACCTTCATGACTCCGGCGCTGCGTGGGCTGTTCGGTGAAAACAACGTCTCCATCTACAACATGCTTTCGGCGGGGCTGGTCATGGGCATCATGATTTTGCCAACCATCGCCTCGATGAGCGAAGACGCCCTGCGCGCAGTCCCCAATTCCCTCCGCGAAGCCTCTTACGGGTTGGGCGCAACTAAATTTGAAACAGTCGTAAAAGTGGTCATTCCCGCCGCGCTTTCCGGCTTGATCGCCTCGTTCATCGTCGGCATCGCCCGCGCAGTAGGCGAAACCATGATCGTGGCGCTGGCCGCCGGCGCTGGCCCGGTTGCCAACCTGACCGCCAATCCGTTAGGTTCCGGCGAAACCGTGACCGGCCATATCGCCCGTATCAGCGGCGGCGACTTGAGCTATGCCTCAATTGACTATCAAAGCCTGTTCGCCTTAGGGCTGGCGCTGTTCGTCTTCACGCTTGGCCTGAATTTTGTCAGCCAGTGGGTAACGCGCCGTTTCCGTGAGGTATACCAGTAACCTGTGTTTGAGCAGCCAGTGGATCACGAAATTTCTACCGAAACCCCCGTTGACGCAGTTACCAGCGAAGTTCAGGATTATCTGCGCGATGAGCGCGCCTTCAAGCGCAATATCAACGCGCGGCATTTTCGCGGGCGGTTGTGGCGGCGCTTCTTTCAACTGGCGCTGGTCGTGGCCTTTCTGGCGCTGCTGGCGCTGGTCTTGAACATCCTCAATTCAGCGCTCGGCTACGTGGTCGAAGATTACGCCGTCAACCCGTCGCTGCTGGCCGAAAATGGCGACCTGAATACGCTTTCAGAGGCGGAATTAGTGGCGCTGCTGGCCGAAAACCGCCCCAACCGCCTACCAGTTTACCTGCGTGACACGCTCTATACGGGCGATCCTTCTGTATTCACCACGCTTCCGCTGGCTGAACTGCTGCCTAATCTCGCCCTGCCCGTAGGCGCGGAAAGCCTGACCATTCGTGAGCTTTCACTGGAACAGCAAGCCGAACTGCTGCTCAACAACGCCGGCAAGCCTAGCCTGATCGCGCTGGTTGAAGATCAAATTGTCGAGCCAACGATCCTCAAAACGTGGTCGCTGGCCGAGTCTCTGTTTGAACGAAGCCGAATCGAAGCCGAATTTCAGCAGAACTACGCCGCGCAGGGCGCCGTTCTGTTCTTCAAGGCGTGGGTAAATCTGGACTTTTTAACCTCGCCAATGTCCGCTAATCCGGCTTCTGCGGGGGCGCGTACCGCCATTCTCGGCACGCTTTACGTGGTGATCCTAACCATCACCATCGCCTTTCCCTTAGGGGTAGGCGCGGCCATTTACCTTGAGGAATATTCCGGCGGCGCGCCAAACACCATGAGTGCGCGCATCAACCGGCTGATTGAAACCAATATCCGCAATCTGGCGGGCGTCCCTTCAATCATCTACGGTTTGCTCGGTTTAGCCCTGTTCGTGCGGGCGCTGTCAGCGGTCACCGGCGGGCGCACCATCATCAGCGCCGCGCTCACGATGGCGCTGCTCATCTTGCCGATCCTGATCATCAACGCGCAGGAAGCCATCCGCGCAGTCCCGTCCTCTCTGCGTGAAGCCAGCTTTGGCTTGGGGGCAACCCGCTGGCAGACCATCTATCAGGTAGTATTGC
>DAOTUZ010000102.1:0-13193 GCA_034437295.1 Anaerolineae bacterium
GATCGCCACGCCAGCGGGCAAAGACGATCCCCGCCCGCAAATTGCCCAGGCGGTGGTCAATCGCGGTTGGCGGTTGTTAGAACTGCGGCCAGTCGCGGTAAACCTTGAAGAAATCTTCCTTGAACTCACCCGTCAGGGCGCACAGCACGAGCAGGCAGCAGAGGTGGCAGAATGACCGATATAAATCTAACGCAGCACCTAGCCGAAAGCTCACGGGAAGAATACGCCGTCGAAACCGGCACGGCGATCCCCTTCTTTGCTGTATTCAAGCGTGAATTCAGGCAGTATTTCCGCTCGCCCATCGCATACGGCGTGGCTTTCGCGCTGTTCCTGTTTCTGGGCATCTATTTCAACGGATTCATCTCGCAGGTGAACGGGCAGATGCCGGCGGATACTACGCTGATCCCCAGCATCATCACCTTTTTGATGTTTCTATTCGCGCCGCTGCTGACCATGCGCCTGATCGCGGAAGAAACCCGCGAAGGCACGCTGGAAACGCTGATGACCCTGCCGATGGGCGAATGGCAGTTCGTAGTCGGTAAATTTCTGGCGGTGTGGGCCTATTACACCGTGCTGCTGCTGATTTCGCTGATTTACGTGGTGATTATGAGCGTGATCGGCACGCCCGATTACGGCGCAACTCTCGGCGCTTATTTTGGCGCGTGGCTTTACGGCGGCGCGGTGCTGGCGATTGCCCTGATCTTCTCGGCGCTCACCGAAGATCAGATCGTCGCTGCTTTCCTGGGCGCGGCCTCTATCCTTGTGCTGTATCTCTCAAATACCGCCGCTTCTGCGCTTTCCGCGCAAGCTCCGGCGCTGGCTAACATCGTTCGCGAGATGGGCTTAACTGCCCACTATGACGCGACGATGGCGGCGGGCATTTTGCGGCTAGAGGACGTGCTTTACTTTGTGTTTATCATGATCGCCGCGCTGTTCATCACGACGCGGATTGTTGAAATTCGCCGCTGGAGGTCGTAACTGTGACCGATAATCAAAACAACCCGCTGCTTCCGCCTGAACAAGGCGATTTTGTAGAGAATCATGAAGAAGCGTTCATTCCGCCGTGGGTGCTGTTGGGGCTTTCAGGGTTGGGCTTCATCGTCGCGATCATCGTCGCCCTAACCCAACCCAGCTTCGGCATCATCGGCTACGGCGGTCTCGCCTTTGGGGTGCTGGCGCTGATCGCGTGGGTGCTGTTAGCCCCTGCGCAGGCCAAGGGTATCCTCACTGGGCGCACGCTCCGCTTTGGCGGCACCAGCCTGCTGGTCACTATTCTGGTGATCGTGGCGCTGGCGGTGATTTACGTGCTGGCGCGTAACCAAAGCGTTCGCGTTGACCTCACCGAAAGCGATGCTTACTCGCTGACGGCTGAAAGCCTGCAAGCAATGGCTAACTACGCCAACGACCCGACCACGCCGCCAGTGAAACTGCTGGGCTTCTATTCCGCGTCGCAGGCGGGCGCACAAGACCGCGACAGCTCGCTTTTAGATGATTATGTCGCCAATTCTAACGGCAAACTCTCTTACGAATTTATTGACCCTGAGCGCAACCCGCAGCAAACGACGCTCTACGGCGTCACCCGCCCCGGCCAGATCGCGGCGGTGGCGGTGAATCCTGATGGGACGTTGGACAGCGAAAATGCGGTGCTGGTCAACAACGCGATACAGGGTGACCTGACCAACGCCGTCTTGAGGGCGGCGGCACAGGGGCAGTTCATCGCTTACTTCATCACCACCCGCGACGGCGTGAACAGTCAAATGACGACTTTGAAGGATGCGCTGACCAATCGCTATGACTGGACAGTTGTCGATGCCAGCTTGGCCGAACTGAGCAGCCCGAACTATCAATATCCGCTGAATGACCCGAATTTTGACGGTCAGGTGATGATTTTGCCGGGCGGCAGCACCGCGCTGACGGATGAAGAACTGGCGATCCTTGAAGGCTATCTAGCTAACGGTGGCGATCTAATCCTGTTTGCTGGCACAAACCTGAACCCTGATCAAACATCGCTGGCGACCAGCGAAAATTTGAACGCCTATCTCGATCAAAATTGGGGCTTACGCATCAATTCTGGCGTCATTCTTGATGCTACGCAGGCGTACCAAACGCCCTTACTGCCGGTTTCCACCAATTTGAACACTTCGGCGTATATCACCACCGCGGGCATCACGCGGGGGCAGGGGGCGCTCGTCCTAGAAACGCCCAATTCGATTATGCTGACGACAGCGCCGCCGAATGTGGTGGTGACTACACTGTCCAGTTCCAGCGATGCAGCCTATGAAATTGCCGATCTGAACCGCATTGTCAACGCGCAAAGCGCCACCGATCTGACTCAAACTGACGGCGATAGCGTTGGGGCGTTCGTGTTTGGCGCGCAGGCTGAAAATGCCGAAACTGGATCACGCATTGTGGTTTTCACCAGCACCAGCATTGGGACTGATCCCTATGCGGCGATGAACGCGGATAACCTGTTAGTGGCTTTCAACAGCGTGGTTTGGGCGACGGATTTCAACAACTTCGTCAGCGCGATCACCATTCCGCAGCAGCAGCGCCCGCAGGATGTGCCGCTGTTCGCTTCAGAGCAAGACCTGCGGAACATCAATTTCCTGACGATTGTCGTCTTGCCGGTGGGCATTCTGGGTATCGGCGCCTACGTGTGGTGGAGCAACCGCAGACGCGGACAGGCGAATCTCTAGGCATATCATTTCACTTTTTACCTATCACTGAGGGAAGATCATGCGCTTAAACAAAGGCACGATCATTTTAATCGCCGCGTTGGTGATCATTATCGCTGGCACGCTGTTCATCACCAGCAATCCGGCATTTGCGCCAACTGCCCCCACGCCGACGGTGACGGTGGCTTTGGGCGGCCGGCTGTTCGAGACGTTGAACGCGGATCAGGCGGCGATCACCCGCTGGCAGGTGCGCGATAATTTGACCGGCGAAAGCATTGCCTATGTGAAGAACGCCGACGGCATTTGGGAAATTGAAGGCGGCGGGCCAGCCGTAGAACAGCAGCCCATCCTTGACGCGGTGCAGGGGTTTGCCACGCTCAACGCCAATGACACGTTTGAAGGCACAGACCCCGCGCAGTTTGGGCTGGATCAGCCGGATTACTCGATCTTCGTATCGGCGGCGGATGATACGGTTTATGTGCTGCACGTGGGGGGCAAGACCTTCAATAACGCGCGCTATTACGTGACTACGCAAAACCTGACGAGCGCCGATCTGCCGGATACTACATGGGCTGAAGCTGCCGCTGAAACCGAAGCTACCGCCGAAGCCACGCCGGAAAGCACGGTTGAGCCAGTTGTGCTGACGGGAACGGTTATGATTTCAACCATCCCACAGCGGACGATTGATACCACCTTCAGGGCGCTGCTGCTGCCGGTATTCGCGCCGGAAGCGACGGCTGAAGTGACGCCAGAAGCGACAGCAGAGGCTACCGGAGCGGGATAAGCTTTTTATCTCGTACTTCTTTAATCATCGCAAATGAAGGCGCCAAGAAAACAGGTATCGAAAATGAGCGGACGGCGAAAACCGTCCGCTTGTATTTTCTCGAATAGGAATTTAGTCCTACTGGTAAATGAAACTTTTGGCCGCGATCATACGTCCTATGTACAAGACAATATACGAAAACAGCGAACAAGATTTATGTCAAGAATCCTTGACACTAAGCAAGCTAGGTAACGCCTATACTTTGTTCATAATTGAAGCTGTTGATAAGGGGATTTCAGGGCGGTGGCTTCTCAGCTTCAACAAGAGACGAGACCAACAATGCTGCGTCTGATCATGCGGCGGGGGCCAACGCCCGGCGCAATATATGAACTTGAGCGCGACGATATTACTATTGGCCGCGGCAGCAAAAATGTGATCGTCATCCGTGACAATGAAGTGAGTCGTGACCATTGCAAGCTCATGCGCAATGGTGACGATTACACCGTGATGGATGATGGATCTAGTAATGGCACATTTGTGAACGGGCAGCGGGCAACAGGCAGCGCATGGCCGCTGCGGCCGGGATCGGTGCTTGAGCTTGGCGACAGTATCACCTTCGAATATGAACGCATCAACCTGCCCGCATTTGGCGCGCGGCTAAAAACCATAGAAAGCGCGAACAGTGACGAGATTGAGGCGCCAGCGCGGCATTACGTGGCTGTAGCTGCGGGGCCGGGGTTGGGCCATATTTTTCCGCTGGGCGACATCATCATCACTGTGGGGCGTGAGCCGGGCAACGATATCACCCTGCCCGATCCTGAAGTGAGCCGCTATCATCTGCGCCTGCGCCGCGAGAAACGCGGATACAGCGCCGAAGATATGGGATCTACCAACGGCACATTGCTGAATGGGCAACCACTAACTCAGCCAAGCCTGCTATCTAATAAAGATGTACTGCGGTTAGGCACCATGGTGCAGTTAGAATACCTTCGCCAGGCGGTGGAGGCGGACACATCACCGCTGGACGAGGACACAGATAATGTGGTACCAGTGGTACCAGCGGCGATGGCGAGGCAGGAAACCCTGCACGTGCCATATTCAGCCAAATCTATGAACACGCGGATGCTTGGCACAGGATTGGAATCTGGCGCGCTAAAAGATCATATTCTGCTGGTATATGATCGTTATGACTGGCAAGGGGTGGCCGCTCCGCTAATTCTCGCGCTGCAAGATTTCGGGCATAAAGTGTGGGTAGATCAATACCTGACCTACGACACCGAACCATGGCGGGCGGCAGTTGAACAGGCGAAGCGCGAATGTTCGCTGATGATTCTAGTGGTCTCTCCGCAAAGCATGACCAATACCGTCTTGAAGCAGATCTACCGCGATTTCCGGATCATGGGCAAACCAGTTGTTCCCCTACTCTATGACAGTGTAATTCCATTGACGGGGATGCTCAATTCTACACACCCGATCATCTATCAACCTCAAGAGCCACAGATCGCGGCTCAGGCGCTAGCCGATGTGATTACCAAATACCGGTGAGAACAGGTTATATCCGGGTACTGCGCGGAGAGAGATTTTTGTTTGCCCCCACGGTGGGCGGCAACCCGAAAATGCTTCCGCTTGCGACCAATTATTTGATACTAAATATTATCATCAGTACAATTTTCATATCCCTCAGGTTAGCCATCGGCAAATTTTCCCGTGTGGGCTGTGCGGATCATGCTCCATTTTCATTTGCGTTGCACTCAACTTTAGAATAGGGCGGATACGCATGGTAATCCACACTTTCGCTGCGAAACAACCTATGCAATCTTCCGTTCCTGTATCCAAAAATCATAGTCCAACACCATCTCCCGAAAATCATAGTACCACCCCTGCAGGTCAATTCTTGAACTTACAGCGACAAATTGGCAATCGCGCAACAGCAAATTTACTGGGGCGGCGGAATAACGCGCCTACGCAGAGCCAGAATAATGCCGCTATCCAGCGTTTTCCAAGCGCGGATGAGGTGAGAGCGCGCAGTAATAAAAAATCGAATAAGAAGAAACTGCTATCCAATGGGCTTTCCCAATATGAAATCGTTATTACGCTCATAGAGCGATATAACACTACAGCACAAAAAATGATTGTTGGCGCCAGTGAAGCGGAGCGTAAGGCGCAGGTTGCCCAGTTTGAACAAGAGCTTGACGCGATTGGGAAGCAAGCCAGCAGCTATGTTGTTGGGCATGAAAATGATGAAGAGCGGGGCAAAACGGTTGAAAGTTTCAGGCAGTTAGGGCAGGAGATCGTTCTTGAGAAGATTGATCTTGCCGGGATTGCTAGTAATGGTGAGAGCTATAACCAGAAGCCGCCCGCACAAAACAAAATCAACTGGCACGATGCCGTTGCGATGACGGCGCGAAGTAACGCCGTGCGGCGTATGGATATTGACAGGCTTATTACGTCTCTCGGCCTTCCATTAGATTTTGTCGCTGCTCTCGATTCGAACACGCTGGATCATTTAGTTGCTGCCGATAAAGCGTTGGGTGATGGAGATGCCAAAAAATCAGAGGCTACTTTCCTTTTGCTAAGCGTAAGCATACCGGCAATTTGGCCGCTGATTAAGAGCGCATTGATCCGCAAGCATCTGGACAAAATAAGCCCGATCATGGCGAAGGCCTTGTCGCCTGGTTTCACGTATGATGATCCGGATGCCAAAAACGCATTTGGCCCACAGCCTGATTATTTAAAGGATGATATTGACGAAGCATTCAAGGGCTTTGAGGGGAAGCACAATCTGGGGGCTGGCAAAAGCGTTATTGAGGCAGAAGCCAATAAAACATTTGGCAAAGGTGATAAAGCAACCCCCAAACATCTTCCAGGATGGTCAAAGGATTTCAAGAAGCGGCAGGCGTGGGAAAAGAAAAACGTCAACCTTGATGATTTCAGGAATTTGCCGGAGCATGAACAATATGCGCTGGTTGATTACAGTAAAGGGTCTGGAAAATATAACGCCCCATTACGCGGCGATCTTAAAGATATGGGGAAGGATGAAATTTCAAAGACACTGAGCCTGATTTCGGCATTGAATCGGCTGCCACCCTACAATGGATTTGTTTACCGCCACGACAATCTATTTTCCGGTTTTAGCGAAGCCAATAAGGTGGGCGCATCCACAACCGATATGGCGTTTTTAAGCACCACCAAAGACGCCAGCTCATTGAAAAAGATTGATGGCAATGAAGGGGAACCGGAAGTGCTGATCGTGCTTCAGTCAAAGACCGGGCGGTTTATCAAGCCGATCTCCAGATTTAACAACTTCTTCAGCGGCGACGAAAACGAAGTGCTGTTCAAGCCGGGTGTCCGTTTCAGAATTACGCGGCGATTTGATGCTGCAAACGGCAGCGCTGGCCCGGCAAATTTCCCCAAAGAGATGGATGCTGAACTGAAGGGTGCGCTTGAACAGGACGTAAAGAAGAATCACATCAAGATCGTCCTCAAGAAGGTTGAAGAATAATCTTGCGCTTTCATTTGTCTATAGCCGGCGACGAAGTTGAGATCATGTATGCCACAAGATTTGACAATCCTGTTGGGATGTACGTGCGATGGTTAACTCCGGACGAGGGACGCGAGGCGCTCAATTTACTACTGTCTGAAATCCTGATTCTTGAATTTGATCACCTGACGACGACGATCCTCAACGGCGAAAGTTATCGCATCGAGCCGCTGCGGGAGCTGTCACAGCGCGAGGGAAGCTGGCTGAATACCCGCCTTGAGCATGATCCCGAACGTTATGATCTGATCCGCGACGACGAGCAGGTGCATCATCAGGGAAAACGGCTGGATTTACTGCTTTCTGCGGAGCTGACATTACGGGCTGCGCTGTCAAGTTTTGAAGGGCAGGAAGAGCCGCCTTCATGGGTACTGCGTTCCCGAAATGTATACCCGCTGCTGTTAGAATCGCTGGAAGGGCAGGACATTTTTCAACCCGTTGAGCGTTAACTCTCGCCCTCCAGTTCCCTCACCCTGCAATCGCCCTCTAACCGTAGGCAATGCGCGTTAAACTCTGGCACAGACCTTTGTATAATGTAGACGTTTTATTGAAAGTGTTAGGATTCTCTTGATGCGACATTTATTCGCGATATTCGGGACGGTTACACTGCTGGCAGCTTCTATGGCTTCGGCGCAGGCAAGCATACCAGCGGCCTATCATTTGAATGGACTCCAACATATTTATCAGGGCTGGAATAACTGTGGCCCGGCCACGTTGACGATGGGGCTGTCATATTTCACCGAAGAAACGCTAAATCAGAACCCGGCAGCGGCGTGGCTGAAGCCGAACCCCGAAGACAAGAACGTCAGCCCATGGCAGATGATCGAGTACATCAATAATCATCAGGATATGAACGTTCAGGCAATTCTGCGGCAGGGCGGCACGGTTGACCTGCTGAAAACACTCATCGCCAATAACTTTCCGGTGCTGGTAGAAGCTGGCTTTGACCCGCCGAATGACGATCAGGGCTGGATGGGGCATTACCTGCTGGTGAGCGGCTATGACGATGCGCAGCAGTTGCTCACCACGCAGGACAGCTTTGAAGGCCCGAATTACACCTACGATTACGCCTATTTCGATGACTACTGGCGGCATTTCAACCGGCTGTACATTCCGCTGTATACGCCTGACCGCGAAGCCGAATTGATGGCGATCCTTGGCGAAGATGCCGACGAGATCAGCAATTGGAACAACGCGCTGGCGACTGCCCGCGCCGAAGCGACCGCCAACCCGAACGATCCATTTAACTGGTTCAATCTTGGCACCAACTTTGTGGCGCTTGGGGATTACACCAGCGCTGAAGTGGCCTTTGATCAGGCGCGAAGTGTGGGCAGCGGCTTACCCTTCCGTATGTTATGGTATCAGTTTGGCCCCTACGAAGCCTACCTAAACACCGGGCGCTACAGCGACGTCATTACGCTGGCAACGGCGGCGTTGAACGATGGCGGCGGCCAATATGTTGAAGAAACCTTTTATTACGCGGCGTTGGCACGTGATGGTTTGGGCGAGCGCGACCGCGCAATTTTGAATTTAGACGGCGTGATCGCCTTCAACCCGAACTTCACGCCGGCGTTGGAAGCCCGCGAGACAATACGAAGCCGTTAATCTATGCAAATTCATCGCGATTATTCACAGCCATTTTTCAGCAACCGCCGCCGCAAACGGCGCTGGTGGCTGTGGATTAGCCTGTATATTTTGCTGATCGGCGGCTTTCTGTTTGCCGTAGATAGCAATTTCGGCCATTTACAGACGATGGCGCTGGCGGCTATCGGGCAGGCGCCCCCACCCACGCCGTTTGCCAGCGAACTGGCAACATCGGCAATGCAGCGCTACCTAGCGGGCAACCTGCCGGATGCGGCGGCGCTGATGGGGCGGGCGGTAGAGCAGCAGCCAACGAACGTAGACTACCTGTATGAGTACGGGCGTATGCTGCTGGAACTGGGCGATGATACTGCCACCTACTATACACAGGCAATTGAAATGGGCGATCGCGCGATTTCGGCAAATCCCAGCGATCCGCGTGGCTATGCCTTAAAAGCCCGCGCGCTAGATTTAGCTGGCGATCCGGCAGCGGCGATTCCCGTTGGGCAGGCGGGGTTGATGGTTGACCGTGATTTCTCGCCGCTGTATTCAGCACTCAGCAACGCCTACCGCGAGATTGACCGTTATGATGTCGCCATTCAAAATGCGGAACGGGCAATTGAACTCGATCCTCTCGATCCCTCAGCGCGACGTATTTACGCCTATGCGCTCAACTGGGTGGGGCGTTACGACGAAGCGATTGACCAGCTTGAACAGGCAATTCAATTAAATCCGAATTTAGCTGGCCCTTATTTTGAGCTGGCGGGGCTATATCGCTCAAGGGCGGTACGGGCGCAGGATACGGCGCTAGCCATTCAACTCTATGCGGACTCAATTGCGCTGTATGAGCAAGTGCTGGCGATGCAGCCAGAAAATGCGCGCGCCTATTTGCGCCTGTGCGACGCCTACTTTGAAGCTAGAGAGAATATTCGCGCGACAGATTATTGCCAGGAAGCGGTCAATATCAACCCGGAATACGCTCAAGCGTGGGCCAGCCTCGGCCAAACACAGTACAGCCGCCGCAACTATGAAAGCGCGATTGAATCATTCCAACGCTGCGTGCAGATCGCCGGGGATGAAGCCGATATTCGCTGTTTCTACCTGCGTGGGCTGGCGCACTATTATCTGGCAGAATGCGACGACGCATGGAACATTCTTTCCGATGCGCTGAACATGATGCGGGCAAATAATGCCACGGCAGACAATCCGGTATTACTCTCCATCCAAGAAGGTATGCGGTTGGTAACGGTTTCCTGCCCAGCCTACGTGAGCCGTCCGCTTCCGACGGCTATTCCCCCAACAGCAATACTGCCAACGCCAATTGGCGGCTAACGGAACTCGCATATGTATCTGAAAGTTCCCAAACGCTATAAGAAACAGCGCCGGCATCTCTTCTCGATGCGGCGTTTGCTGCTGCCGATGTTCACCGTGGGCATCGTGCTGGTGGGTTGGCAGGTTTACGAGCGCCGCGATCAACTGGGGCCGCCAGTTCAGGAGGCGATCAATAACGTCTTAAATCAGGCACAGAACTCGATTGCCACCGCTGGCGCGCCGACGCCGCTGCCGACCTCTGATCCAGCGGAACGGGTGGCGCGGGCGAATCAAGCGTGGGATCGCGGCGCTATTGAAGAGGCGCTGGCTGAATATCAGGCGGCATCCAGCGCAGCGCCGAATAACGCGATGCTGCATCAGCGGATTACGCTGGGGTTGGTGATGCAGGGGCGCGGCGATGACGCGGTGGCAGCGGCTGAAAGGGCAGTGACCGCCGATCCTTATAATCCAGATTCATGGGCGCTGCGAGCGCTGGCGCTGGATCGGGCGGGGAGACCAGCAGAAGCGATTCCAAGTGCGCTGCAAGCACTATGGCTAAGCCCAAATCACGCCAGTGCGCTGGCTTATATGGCGGAAGCCTATCTGGATATGGATCGCCCAGATCTAGCGCAAGAGACCGTTGATCGCGCGCTCACCGCTAACCCAAACAGCTATGAAGCCAACTATGTGAACGCGCTGATCCAGTGGAATGTAAATTACGCCCTAGATACTGCGGCGGACTCCTTCGAGGTCGCCAGTTCAGAAGCACCGAATCTGCCGTATATTGCGGTGGATCGAGCATGGTTTGAATGGTCGCTAGGCAATTATGAGGTGGCTGAAGACCTCTTAGCGGGCGTTCTGGAACTGAACCCGACCAACCTTGATGCGCTCTATGCCATGAGCTACCTGTACTATCAGGCATTCGGAGATCGTGACCAGTCACTAGGTTATCTGGAACGCTGCCTCGCTGCCGATAGCGATAATATTTCCTGCTTGTGGTATCGCGGCACTATCCAGACGGTGATGGGCAATCAGGCGGGAGCGCTAGCAAGTTTTCAGGCGCTAATGCAAACTGACACGCAAGTTCCGCGACATTTTCTAGATGCAGGCCGCGCCTATATGAACAGCGGCGACTGCGCTTCGGCAGTACCGACGTTGCAAGAAGGCTATGAACTGGAGCTGGCGGCTCCGGTATACAACCCTGACCGCGAGGCGCTGTTTCAGGAATATCTAGCTGATTGCGGCGCGCCGGTATCGCTGCCAGAGGCCGAAGCCACTGAAGAGGTAACGCCGGAAGCGGCAAGCTAGCTGATTTAGCCAAAAAACAGCCCCATTCGATGATAGCGAAGCGACATGCTCCGCCACCTTCCTACAGGATCTGCTGTATCTACGCGCAGTACGCGGAATCAGAAAACAAGGCAAGGGTATTGATGAGTTCACCCTAATCAGCGGCTAATCAACCACTGGAATCATAGTACACCTGTGCTAAAATCAACAAGCTTATGGCATCCCTGATAGCGCACGGGTAGACTTACGAGCATGATTCCCTTACAGCGTTTCGGCGTCCTCGCCCACCCGCTCCGCCCTCAATCTGTGCCTGTTAGCGCGGCGATTGTTGACAGCTTACGGCAGCATGGATTCGATGCTTGGGCGCTGGATACATGGACAGAAGAAAAGCTAATTGACACACTTCATAACACCGGGATGGTGATTGCCATTGGCGGCGACGGCGCGATGCTGCATGCGGCGCGCGTATGCGGCCCTGCGGGGGTGCCGGTGCTAGGCGTGAATATGGGCAAACTGGGCTTTCTGACTGAAATTCCCCCTGATGAATGGGATCGAACACTGCCGCTGCTGCTGGATAATCAATTCTGGGTTGAAGACCGCATGATGATTGCGGCGCGGGTGATCCGCGACGGCGAAGAATGCCTACGGATAGAAGCGCTCAATGATGTCGTGATCAGCCGCGGCGGAGAAATGGGACTAGTGCGCGTTTCGGCATATATTGACGGCGGGTGGACGACCACCTATAACTGCGATGCCGTTATTGTGGCGACGGCCACCGGCTCAACCGCCTATGCGCTAGCCAGCGGCGGGCCGATTCTGCCGCCTGAATTACGCAATATGCTGATTGTGCCGGTGGCGCCGCATTTGAGTCTAGATCGTTCGATTGTGCTGCCTCAGGGCGCCGACGTTGATCTGCGAATTGAAGAGATGCGCACCCAGCCATTTCTGGCGGTGGATGGCGCAAAGGCATTTCAATTTCAAGCGGACGATTTAGTGCGCGTGCAGGCCAGCCAACATACCGCGCGTTTCGTTCGCCTACGCGAAAAGACTTATTTTTATCGTTCTTTGTTAGATCGTTTAGAACCGCGAGTAAGTAACGAACCCCGATGAGCACCGAAGTGACTATAACGCCTGAACCGGCCGAAGAAATTCACTACTGCGCGGTACACCCTACCCGTGAAACCAGCCTGCGCTGCAATAAATGTGGGCGCTATATGTGCAGCGAATGTGCCGTGTCTACACCTGTAGGCTATCGCTGTAAGCAGTGTGTGCGCGGCGTGGAAGACCAGTTCTTTAATGCTACACCGGCCGATTACGCGCTAGTGTTCGTAATAAGTGCATTCATTACGGCGATTGCGTCGGCCATCGCGCAGTTGATCGGACTGCCCCTATTGTTTGCAATTATTCTTGGGCTGCCACTAGGCGGGCTGATCAGTGAAGCTGCCGTGCGGGTATTAAGGCGCAAGCGTGGGCGCTATACCGGCGGCGTATGTGTCATTGGTATCATCACCGGCGGGATGATCGGGCTAGGGGCAGCGATATTATTACGGTTGTCCGGGGCGTCAGTGAGTGGAATTCCGTTACAGGTGATCTTCCAGGCCATGTTTTCACAAATCGGCCCGCTGCTAATGATCGGATTGGCAGCCTTCGCGGCTTTTGGCCGTTTTCGGATACGGCGATAACACTTTGAGGCGTATATGCTGCTGGAAATTCGCATCCAGAACTTTGCCATCATAGACCAGCTTGAACTTGATTTTGGCCGGGGTTTGAACGTGATCACCGGCGAAACCGGAGCCGGCAAATCTATTATCATTGATGCAGTGGAACTGCTGCTAGGCGGCAAGGCAGATTCGACGTTTGTGCGCTCAGGCGCGGAGCGGGCGCTGATTGAAGGCGTCTTTGTGCTGGACGAACGGGCGCAGAACACGGTCATGCCGATATTGCAGCGTGAAAACCTGCTTGAGATGGACGCACAAACGCTGGGCGAGATCACCATCAGCCGCGAAGTGCGCGCCAATGGGCGCTCGTCGGGGCGCGT
>DAOTUZ010000103.1:0-6580 GCA_034437295.1 Anaerolineae bacterium
GTATTCTCGCCTCACTGCGGCATCCCAACATCATCAGCGTGCTAGACTACGGCTTTGATCTTGTAGACGGCATACACACGCCCTATATCACGATGGAACTGCTGCAAAATGCAAATTCATTTCTTGAGTATGGTATTGGGCTGAGTCATGATGAGAAAGTTGATCTACTGGTCAAAATGCTTCAGGCACTCATGTATTTGCACCGCCGGGGCATCTTACACCGCGATTTGAAGCCCAAAAATGTTCTCGTTGATGCGAAGGTCGTAAAAGTGCTGGATTTTGGCCTTTCAATTCCGGGCGAACAGGCTAAAGAAGGGGAAGTCGCTGGAACGCCAAGTTATATGGCGCCGGAATTGTGGGTTGGTGGCCGCCCCAGCCGCGAATCCGACTTGTTTGCTGTTGGGGTCATGGCCTTCCGGCTGTTTGCAGGCGCAGCGCCATTTGAAACCACCAACCTCAAACAGCTATTTGTGGAAGTACGCAATAAAATACCAGACTTCAGCTTGATGAAAACCACCGACTCTATACGGCAGATCACGGCGAAGCTACTGGCAAAAGACCCGGCAGATCGCTACTCTGACGCGCATGAAGTAGCGTTACAACTGCTGAGCGCAATCGGCCATTCCATGCCGTTAGAATCGACGGCTACCCGCGAGAGTTTTCTTCAGGCGGCGACCTTCGTCGGGCGCGAACATGAACTCGGTTTTCTGAGTAGTAAGCTTCAACATGCCGTGGAAGGACAAGGTAACGGGCTGCTGATAGCGGGGGAAAGCGGCGTTGGCAAGTCACGACTGGTTGAGGAACTACGTACACTGGCGCTAGTACAGGGCGCATTGGTGCTGCGGGGTCAGGCAATTGACAATATCACAGCCCCATACACGCTGTGGCGCGGCGCGGCGCGATGGCTGGCATTGCTAGGAAATTTGAACGAGCAGCAGGCGTCTATCCTCAAACCGCTGGTACCAGATATCGAACGCCTGTTAGGGTATCCCGTGGCCGATGCGCCGGAAGTCTCTCCACAGGAAACACAATCACGCCTATTCCAGTTGATGGAGCAGCTTTTCTACACGCAAACACAACGGCAATCGGTGGTCGTCATCCTTGAAGACCTCCAGTGGGCAGACGGCGAAAGCATATCACTTCTAGCATATTTGAGCCGCGCAGTTCCAAAGATGCCCATCATGATTGTGGCAAGTTATCGTGATGACGAAATGCCAGAAGTGCCGCAACTGCTGCCAGAAATGGGGGTGTTACATCTGCACCGGCTGAATTCAAAGCAAACGGCTGAACTGACGCAGGCCATATTGGGGCCACGTGGGGCTAACCCGAACTTGCTCGATTTGTTACAACGCGAAACTGAGGGCAACACCTTCTTTCTCGTCGAAATGGTGCGAGCGCTTGCCGAAGAAGCGGGGCAGCTTTCCGCAGTAGGCGATGCCCCGCTTCCCATCTCGGTGCTGACCGGCGGCGTTCAGGGCATTGTGCAGCGCCGGCTGAACCGCGTTCCCGAAACGGCGCGCCCCCTGCTGCAATGGGCAGCAGTCGGTGGTAGGCAGCTAGATATGGCAGTACTCCGCCATATCTTCGCCACAAAAGCGCCGCAAATTGACCGCTGGCTGAACGAATGCGCTGACGCCGCCGTATTAGAAGTTGAGGATGGGCAATGGCGGTTTGCCCATAACAAGCTGCGTGATGGCGCGCTTGACGAACTGGATAGCGACACATTCATGCGCCTTAGCCATGAAACTGCAATCGCAGTTGAAATCGTATATGAAGTTTCCACCCGGCAAAATGCCGAACTTCTGGCTTATTACTGGGGCAGCGCCGGCAATCTTGAAAAAGAAGAGCAATATTCAGCCCTTGCTGGAGAGCAGGCGCTTAAGAACGGTGCTTACCGCGCAGCAGCCGCATATCTAAAGCGCACGCTGGATTTACACGCGCAAATTGAAACTTCACGGCGTAAAACCGCGCAAGTTCTTCAGCAGCTTGGCGATGCCTATCGCGGCATGAATGATGCCGAAATGGCACAGGGTTATTATCGGCAAAGCCTCGATATTTGTCGGGAGATTGATTACCGCTGGGGGCTTGCCGCCTGCTTAAACAAGCTGGGCGAAATATCCGTTGAGCGCGGCTTAAATGCCGCTGCCGCGCAGCAGTTGAACGAGGCGCTGCGTATTGCAACCGAAGCGCGCGCGCAACCTGTCGCCCTGCGTTCGCTGGTCGCCATCGCCGGACTGAACGTGAGAATCGGGCAACCTGCGCTGGCAGTGCAATATGCTACAGTTGCGCTTAATCATCTTTCAAGCGACGGGCAAACGCATTATCTGGCGGAACGATTGATCAACAGCTTGCAAGACAGCCTATCACCTGAAGTGATGAAAGCGGCCGTAGAACGCGGCCACACGCTTGAATTCAAGGAATTGGTGAACCAGATCGTCTCGGCATAGCCATGACTACAGTAACACTGATCCATGTTTCAAAGCAGCTTGGAGGAACAGGCTCGAATGCACAGCCAATTCAGGCGGTTGACAACCTCTCGCTGAAGATCAGTTCCGGTGAAGTCGTCGCCCTTGTTGGCCCGTCAGGCTGCGGTAAATCCACCTTACTGCGGCTGATCGCCGGGTTGATTGAGCCAGATAGCGGGCAAATTTTATATGACAACGTGCCGCTTGCCGATATTCCGCTGAACGAGCGTGGAATAGGCATGGTATTTCAAGAAAGCGCACTAGTACCCCACTGGGAAGCCGAGCAATCTATCGGTTTCTTCTATCGCCTGCGCCATCGGGAACAGGAAGTACCGCCGCGCGTAAAAGAAATTTCAAAAATTACCGGTTTCGGGTTAGAAAAACTGTTAGGCCGCAAGCCGGGACAGCTTTCGGGCGGCGAAAAACAGCGCATTGCTATCGCGCGGGCGCTCACCCGTGACCCGCGCATCTTCCTCTTTGACGAGCCGTTTTCAAGCCTGGATGCAAAGTTACGCGGGCAAGCGCGTGTAGAACTTAAGCGCCTGCTCAATGCCTTTCCGGTAACATCAGTTTATGTTACCCACGATCAGATTGAAGCAGTAGCTTTAGGAAAGCGGGTCGCGGTCATGCGCGCAGGGAAAATTGAGCAGATCGGGAGCTACCAAACACTGTATCACAACCCGATTAACCTGTTCGTCGCCACCTTCATCGGTACGCCAGCGATTAATCTCTTTGAAGGGCGTGCCATTGATAACCGCTGGCAAGGCGCTCATTTCGGCGGTTTCCCCTTGCGCAGCGATCTTGAAAATCAGAAAAAAGTGATACTGGGAATACGCCCTGAGTTCATCAAGCTGGTCACTGAAGATACTGTTGGCGCATCAGCCGCGCTGGTGAGCGAAGTCACGCCTTACTATGCAGAGCGCCTTCAGCTTATTGAAGTGCGGGCAAATAAAGAGCGATGGCTGCTAAAAACAGGATCTGATACTCAAGTAACCACTGGCGAAACGGTATGGTGCGCCTTTGATCCTGAAGGCATCTTCTATTTTGATCCCCTCACCGAACAGCGAATCGGGTAAAGCCCGTTCCTTTGGCGGAAAGAATCAAAGGGCGGTTTGTAAGCCGCCCTTTGCCCTACGTTCAATTAGAGTTTCCCAGATTCGGCGGGAATAATCTCATTGCGGGAATAGACGGAATCTGTATGGCATACAACCAGTCCTGCTTGAACTTCTCCAAATTCCGACCACTGATCGCTTCGGCTATGGCAAAGAAATCATCAGTGGTGGCATTGCCGTAGGCATACTGCCCAACATAGGTTCGCAGTATTTCGAAGAACACATCATCACCAACCACTAATCGCAGCGCATGCAGCGTAAGCCCGCCCCGATAATAAACCGCAGCGTTGAACAGGTTGTCAGGGTCGGGAGAGCCAGTTAAGCCCATAGACATCAGTTCCGCTCGGATTTGCGCATTTGTGAAGCCAAATTCCTGCCATCCGTCACCACACATAAAACCATAAGCTTCTGCAATTGCGGCATCGCGGGCATCGGGGCCTTCGGTGTATTCCAGCCACAACCATTCGGCATAGCTGGCAAAGCCCTCATTCAACCAGATATCTGACCAATCTTCTAGCGAAATACTGTTGCCGAACCACTGGTGCGCCAACTCATGAGCAACAACGTCATCAGCATCACCCATCAAAATACTGCTGCCGAACAATGATATGGTCTGGGTTTCCAGCGCAAAGCCCAGCGGTTGATCTACTACCACCGCGCCATAGGCATCAAACGGGTATGGCCCGAAAATACTGGAGAAATAATCTACCATTTCGCCCTGCCGCCCGAATACACGATCATTTAAGCGGCTGTAACGTTCCGGTAGATAATTCCGCAGCGGAACGCCCGCCGCCGATTCACTCTCAAATTCGATATAGCGATCAATATTCACGGTTGCCAGATAAGTTGCCATCGGTTGGCGCATTTCCCAGCGAAACGTAGTCTGGCCGTCCTGAGTAGTGGTCTCTTCCAACACGCCATTGGCCGCTACGACGAAACCTTCAGGCACGGTAATTTCGAGTGTAAAGGTCGCCTTATCGGACGGATGATCGTTCGCTGGAAACCACGTTTGAGCGCCGTCTGGCTCGCTAACCACATACACCAAACCATCCGCAAAATTCCAGCCGAGTTCAGCCCCTAAGCTCGGATCCTGCGTTGGCGTAGGCACGCCGTGATACTGAATGACCACTTCAAAACTGTCGCCTGCTGAAAGCGGTTGAGGCAGCAAAATCATCAATTCTGAGTTAGAACGCGAAAATTCCGCCGCTTCACCATTCACCGTCAAGCTATCAATATTGAGGCTTACAAGATCTAGATTGAATTGTTCCAGATCGGCAGTTGCCACAGCGGTGATGATCGCTTCAGCAGTGATTGCGTTTTCATTCATAGGGGTTTGCAAGCGAATAGTGTAATGCTGCACATCGAAACCGCTGCTGCCCAGTTCCGGATACAGCGAATCGCCTGCGCTTGAAAGATCAAGCGACCCATCTTGCGCAGCGGCAGAAAAGGCCGCTAAGAGACAGGCAACGATAAGCAGAGAGAAAATTCGTTGGAGATTCATGAAATTTCCTTGACAGCCTTTAGCAGAATATATACACCAGATCTGGAAGCTGCACAGCCAGAAAATGCGGGCGAAACCATTGTCTCATACAACGCTCATGTGTGCTTGCGGGGGTTTTGTGCGTAATCAGCCATTTGCCAAATTCCTTAATCTAAACCAGACTGTAATTCAATTCAGCTTACTTCAAGATGGAGATGCAGTTTATGCAAGCACTTAAAATTATCGCGGCGCTCTCATTCTCACTGCTATGCATCGCCGGGCAGATTAGCGCACAAACATCCGAAATTATCGCCCCCAACGTATTCTTGCAGGGCATGGTGTTGCCCACTGGCGTGCGCTATACCGCAACCTTCATTAAACCTGAAGATAATTTACCACTGCGAAATATCAGTGTAGAAATCACCTTGCCCCCAAGCGCACAGTTCAGCCAGATGCTGGTGCCACAGCAGGTCGAATTTGATGTAGTGCGCGTCAGTCGTGAGGGCGCAATCACCATGATCTGGCAAACTTCACGCATTCCCGGTGAAACCACGCTCGATTCCTATTCTTTCACGCTGGCGCAGCCTTTGACCGAAGAGACCGAATTTTATATTCAATGGCAGGATGAAAACGGCACACAGCATTTTGAAAATTTCTTTGAGCTTCCACCATTAGCCATCGCCACGCAGAATACTGGCATCGCCACGCTTTCACAGCAGGAGTTTGTTCCCGCAGGTGAAACCGGAGTGCAGGTTTCCATCCCTCAGCAAGCAGAACCAGCCACTTTAACGGTGAACGTACTACCAGCAGGCGTCAACCCGCCGCCGGAATATGGTGATTTATGGTGGTGTTCGCTGGTCGAAATCATCGGTTTGCCAGCAGGTGTGAGCGCCCGCGTAATTGTTCCCCTACGCCGCCCGGTCGCGCCATTTACGCCGTTAAGTATGTTCCGGCAAAATGACGACGGTAGTTGGTCACCACTGGAAGGCGAGGCGTTTGTCACAGCAGACGGGCAGTATGTGGTATATGAGCATCCGGGCGGCGTGGTTGCGACGGGCGGGCTGCCAGAAATTCAGCCGGAAATTATTGCCGCCACAAACATTCAGGTGATCACCGATGCGGGATTAGCCGCGCCAGCGGATGTAGCCCCCGATCTCACTGGCATCACTGACGGGACTAGCAACACTGTTTTGCTGAATGAAATCCCAGTTTTGCCACCCCCTGAAAATATCACAGATGGGACAAGCAATACCGTCTTGCTGGGCGAGCTACCGCTGACTGCCTCGCCTATCCCCCCGACAGCGCCGCCGATCAATGCTATAAACGACGGCAGCAGCAATACCGTCTTGCTGGGCGAACTGACGTTGACCGCCTCGCCTATCCCCCCGACAGCGCCGCCGATCAATACCATAAGCGACGGCAGCAGTAATACCGTCTTGCTGGGCGAACTGACGTTGACCGCCTCGCCTATCCCCCCGACAGCGCCGCCGATCAATACCATAAGCGACGGCAGCAGCAATACC
>DAOTUZ010000104.1:0-2911 GCA_034437295.1 Anaerolineae bacterium
TCGGGCCGGCGGTAGAGGTAGGCGCGGGCGGTAGGGTTGATGGAGGTGGATAGATTTCAATTTGAACGGGCTGTGGGCGGTTAGAGAGGACGGCGGCGGCGCCGATGATGACCGCGGCAATGAGGGCAATGGTGAGGACTGCGCTAAGCCACGCGCCACGTTCTTTCATGAGTCACCTGTGATGGCATAAGCTTTAGTTGAACGAAATAATACCCATGACTTGTATCTGCTTGTGCCTGCGGGTGGGCCGCCGCGATCTGAGTTTGACAGAAAACGTGGACTATGACCCGCCCGTAGGCACACACATTAGGATTGACGTTGATTTAATAGCGGCGAACGATGGCCTTATAGACGGTTGGCTCACGGTTCTGGATGAGTTGGAATTCTTCGCGCGTGCGGCGCACTTCCTGTAAATCAATGCTGGCGAGCGCAAAGCCATCCATGGGCGCGCCGGATTTTTCATCCGTTTGGGAGGCGAGTGACGCATAAATTTGACCGCGTGGGCCGACGATCATGCTTTCGCCGCCGAAGGTCATGGTAACATCTTCACCGATACGGTTTGCCCCGGCCATAAACAGCGCGTTTTCATAGGCGCGGGCGCGCATATAAGTTTTCCATTCATCGAGATTTGCCGCTTCCCAACTTCCCAACACACACACAATATCAGCGCCATCCAACGCGAGGCAGCGTGTTGCTTCAGGGAAAGCCAGATCGTAGCCGATGAGCATGCCGATATTGCCAATGGCGGTATCCACTACCGGCATTTTGAAGCCTTCGCGGAAGGCCATGCGCTCTTCGCCGCGTAGATGCACCTTGTTGTAGACTTCCATCAGTTCGCCGTCCGGCCCGATCATCACCGCGGAGTTGTAGAGTACAGACTCTACGCGCTCTTTGGTGACCATGCCAAAGACGAGATGCACGCCATGTTCGCTGGCGCGCTGCGACAGGATATTCACGGTGGAGCCGGGGATACGCTGCGCCAGTTCAGTGAAGCGCAGGCCAAGCTCGATGCCGGTAGAGATCAATTCAGGGAACACGATCAAATCAACCTGCTGGCGCGCAGTAATTTTGGAGATCATGTCCGACATTTTGATAAGGTTTTCTTCGACCTCGCCCAGCTTTGGCTTGAACTGAGCGACGGCGATAGCCACATCACGCATGTGTTTTCCTTCTCGTGGAGTTTTGATCAGACTCGATAATTATAGCTGAACTTGAACATAAATTCTATTCTGAAGCCGATGTTTCGAGAGAACTCAAGGCCGCCGAAAGCACATCCGGCAGCGGGGCTTCAAAGCGCATGCGTTCGCCTGTGTTGGGATGGTCGAAGGCAAGCGACGAAGCATGCAAGAACTGACGATTTAGCCCTAATCGCTGGCGGCGCAGCCCATACAAGCGATCTCCAACAATGGGACTGCCGATGTAGGCCATATGGACGCGGATTTGATGGGTGCGCCCTGTGAACAGGTTGATCCGTACCAGCGTATAGCCATCGTCAAAGACCTTCTCGATGAAAAATTCAGAGACGGCGGGGCGGCCAGCGCGCTGCACGCTCATTTTTTTGCGATTTATGGGATCGCGGGCAAGCGGAAGATCAATGCGGCCGCGATCTGTTTTGGGGCGGCGTTCCAGCAGGGCAATATACTGTTTTTCGACAGTGCGCATTTGAAACTGGGCAGTAAGATTGTGCAGACTAGCTTCGGTGCGGGCTATGAGAATTACGCCGCTGGTCTCTTTGTCCAGACGGTGAACAATACCACGGCGCTTCGGCGCATAGCGCATTTCCCCTATTTCGGGATAGCGCGCAAGGATGGCATGCGCTAACGTACCCTGTTCATCGCCTGCGCCGGGGTGAACGACCATGCCCGCTGGTTTGTTGATTACCGCGATGCTGGCATCCTCATAGAGAACGTCGAGAGGGATTTCTATGGGGATAATCTGTTCGGCAGATTCGTAGGCGGGCGCGGTGAGGGTGACAGTTTCACCACTTTTCATGCGCCAACCGGGTTTAGCAGGCTGCCCATTGACCAGCACATGCCCATCTTTGATCAGCAATTGGAGCTGCGAGCGGGTGAACAGCGTGGCCGTATGCGCGACTAGAATTTTATCTATGCGCTGACCTGCTTCGGCGGGCGAGACCGTGAAAGATAGGTTAATCAGCTCAGTCATATGGAAACTCTATGCTATAATAGTCCTACATTTCGACTTCGGAAACTTTTGGAGGAAAACTCTGGATACGCTAGATATTGCACGCGATATCGTCAACGGATTGGAAGACAAAAAGGCAGAGAATATCGTTCTGCTGGACATCACTACTCAGGGACTCAAAACGGATTACACTATTGCTGACCTGTTCATTATTTGCACTGGTAACAGTGATCGGCAGATCAAGGCGCTGGCCGAAAATGTCCGTGAAGTGGTTAAAATTCTACATGACAAACTACCATTTTCGGTAGAAGGTAACACGCACAGCGGGTGGGTTTTAATGGATTACGGCGACATAATCGTTCATATTATGAGCGAAGATATGCGCAGCTATTACGATCTTGAAGGTTTGTACCGCCGGGCAAACGTGCTGTTGAGCATTCAATAAACGGGGCGCAGTACGCCCCGTTTTTATTAATCCCTCACCCTGACTTCTTCTGAAAACGGACACCCTACGGGTAAATGTTGAGCGAAATTCTCGCTCAAACATACCACATCTCAGCTTTCAAGGCGACGGTGTGATAGCGCTGCTCATTTATAACCGGCGTTATTCAAAAATCCAGCTGTCGGTGCTGCGCGCCCACGATACCAATTCGGGTTCGTTAAAGAAATTGGCGATTTCAATCAGGCCATTTTCCGGGCTATCTGAACCGTGAACCAGATTGCGTCCCACTTCAATAGCGAAATCGCCACGAATTGAGCCGGGGGC
>DAOTUZ010000105.1:0-4410 GCA_034437295.1 Anaerolineae bacterium
CCCCGCCGCGCAATGATCGTGCCAAGCACGCTGCGCACAAATTCCGGCGCATCTTCCGGCACGGGCGGGATCATCTCAACTTCGCCAGAAACAGCCTCCGGAATCGCCACCTCAAACAGATTCTCAATCGTGTCATCCACCGCCCGTAGGTTTCTGGCGACCACTTCGTCGCCCTTTCGCCCGTAGGTCTTTTCAATCGAATGCTTGATCGCGTTGATCGCATCTTCGCGGGGCAGCACCCCCGAAATTGCGAAGAAACAGACCTGCATCACGGTGTTAATGCGCCCGCCCATGCCGCTGGCTTTCGCCACTTTATAGGCGTCAATCACGAACAAGCGCAGTTTCTTGGCGATGATCTCGTCCTGCACCGCGCGCGGAAGCCGCCGCCAGATATCTTCTGGGCCATAAACGCTGTTCAGCAAAAATACACCGCCCGGAACCGCCTCCCGCAGCATATCAAAGCGATCAAGGAAGGTCGGTTGATGGCAAGCGACGAAATTCGCTTCGGTGATCAGGTACGGCGAGCGAATCGGGTTCGGGCCAAAGCGCAGATGCGAAACCGTCATCGAGCCTGATTTCTTCGAGTCATAGACGAAATAGCCCTGCGCATAGTTGGACGTATTCTCCCCGATGATCTTGATCGAGTTCTTGTTCGCGCCCACCGTGCCATCGCTGCCCAATCCGTAGAAGATCGCCCTGACCACGTGATCCGGCTCAATCGAGAAGCTCTGATCAACCTCAAGGCTGGTGTGGCTCACATCATCATGAATGCCCACCGTGAAATGGTTTTTCGGCTTCGCTTCGGCAAGGTTATCAAAGACGGCTTTCACCATCGCCGGCGTAAATTCTTTGGAAGACAGCCCATAGCGCCCGCCAACAACCGTTGGGAAATGATCGCCTTCCCACGCCTCATGCAGCGCCGTGATCGTATCCACATACAGCGGTTCGCCCGCGCTGCCCGGCTCTTTCGTCCGATCCAGCACCGCGATTTTCTGCACTGTATCTGGCAGCGATCTGGCGAAACGCAGCATATCTAACGGGCGATACAGCCGCACTTTCAGCACGCCCACCTTTTCGCCGCGCACATTCAGATGATCCACCACTTCATGCGTGGTTTCCGCGCCAGAACCCATCACCACGATCACCCGTTCCGCATCTGGCGCGCCGTGATACTCATACAGGTGATACTGCCGCCCCGTGATCGCCGCGAATTGATCCATCGCCTCTTGCACAATATCCGGGCAAGCGGCATAGAACGGATTCACCGTCTCCCGCGCCTGGAAATACACATCTGGATTTTGCGCCGTGCCGCGAATGAACGGGTTTTCTGGTGAAAGCGCCCGCTGATGATGGGCGATGATCAGGTCTTCATCAATCATCGCGCGCAGTTCGTCGTCGCTTAAAAGTTCAATCTTGGCGACCTCATGAGAGGTTCGGAAGCCATCGAAGAAGTGGATGAAGGGGACGCGGGCTTTGAGGGTTACCGCCTGTGTGATCAGGGCGAAATCTTGCGCTTCCTGCACCGAAGCCGACGACAACAGCCCCCAACCGGTGGCGCGCACCGCCATCACATCGCTGTGATCGCCAAAGATTGAAAGCCCCTGCGCCGCTAAAGAACGCGCCGCCACATGGAATACCGCGGCGGTCAGTTCTCCCGCGATCTTGTACATGTTCGGAATCATCAGCAGCAAGCCCTGCGACGCCGTGAAAGTCGTCGTCAGCGAGCCAACTTGCAGCGCCCCGTGTACGGTGCCTGCCGCGCCCGCTTCGCTTTGCATCTCTACGACTTTCGGTATCGTTCCCCAAAGATTAGGCTGCTGGTTGGCCGCCCATTCATCCGACCATTCGCCCATCGCTGAAGATGGCGTGATCGGGTAGATGGCGATGACCTCATTCAACTTGTATGCGACGCGAGCCACCGCCTCATTAGCATCTAATGTCATAAATTCCGCCGCCATTGATTCCTCCCTAACATCATCTGTGTTCAAAAAATTTAGGTGGCCGTACATTGAATAGCGCTATATTCATAAACAGACTCTTGGCGAGTATCCATTTCAACAATCATGCTTCACCTAGCGCACTTGCATTAGTGACATGTGTAATCTCAAAGAGGTAGCATTTATCGGGATTTATGTAGGGTAGGGTGGGGATGAGGGGGCTGGATAGTGAATATTTTTCGGGGCGGCAGTTAAACGGATAGGGCAATCTTGCTGCCTTTCCGCAAAGTTTGGGGTAGAGGCACCTGCCGGCCCACCGAACAGACACCCCCATCTTTCCGCTTGCGTCCCGATTTGAAAATTCGGCTATATAATAAGAGTCACTGAGCGTATGCTTTTAAGAAAGTAAACGGGTTTTAACGGAGGCCATGATGGGACAACCAGCCGCCAAACAGGGTGATTCAGTCGTCGGCGTGGATATTCATATTATTATGATTCCTTCCCCCGGCGGGCCTGTCCCCACGCCGCTGCCTCACCCCTTTAACGGGAAAATTATGAGTGGGTGCAGCGCCGACGTGAAGATTCAAGGGATGGGCGCCGCGACGAAAGACAGTGTTGCCGTAAATAACCCTCCGCATATTCCACAGGGCGGGCCATTCCAGAAGCCGCCATCTAATCAGGGTAAGGTGCTCATGGGCAGCATGACGGTGTTTATCAACGGTAAACCCGCTGCGCGTGTAGGCGATCAGGTCATGACCTGTAATGACCCAACAGATGCGCCAACCTGTACCATCATTCCGCCGGGAACTCCAACGGTGTTGATCGGCTAGCCAGTTCGGGTTAGTGGCTTTCTGTGACGCTCCATTCAAAATAACGAAAGACACTTCAAGGCATCTTTGAGGTGTTTTTTATTTTCGCCGCGCATTAATGCATTAGTGAGGCACATGCCGTAGGCTCCATGCCAGCCTGTTGACGGCTTGAGCATCGGGCGAACTGACGCAGACACTCGTTGAAATTCACCCTAAGATTCCCCCTACTGTGAGTAGTGACTTCTTTCCTATTTAAATCATATAGTGCATACAACGTTCGCTTATATCAAGAGGAATGCAAATGAAGACGCTGCATAAAGTGACGTTTGCTGCATTTGTTTTTGCATTGATATTCGGAGTAGTGAGCATTTACGCGCAGGCTGAAACGCCGCCCTGTGAGGGGGATTACCTCGAATCGGTGCGAACAATCGGCCTCTCCTTCATCGAGTCTTTGAATGCTGGAGACCTAGATCCCTGGTATGAATTGCTTGCAGATGATTATGAGCTTTATTCGAATGGCACATTTGTGCCGGTGGATAGAGATACATCACGCGCAGGTACTGAAGGATTCCTCACTGCATTTCCCGGCTTTCAAACGGAAATCCATATGAGCAGTGTGAGTTCTGACTGCCGGTTGGTGACCTATACATGGACTTCAACCGGTACCCATGATGGGCCTATTGCCGGGCTTCCAGCGACCGGGGTGACGGGATCGGTATCGGGCATCAACATGGCAGAAGTTGCAGACGGCAGGATTATCCGGGAGTGGAACAGCTTTGATACGCTCACTCTGTTCGCTCAGTTGGGCTTAGTAACTTTGGGAGCGCCTGATACCGGGGGAGGCAGCATGATCTCTGAGGACGCGGTGATGACTTTTGTCGAGCGTTTTGATGCCATTTTTGACGGGCCGAATGTTGATCTTGCCGATGAAATTTTTGCGCCCAACTTCATAGGCCATTTACCTCTGGCGCCTGAGCTTGATCGGCAGGGGTGGAAGGATTATGTCAGTAGTTTTTATGTCGGTTTGCCAGATATAACCCAGGAGGTTAATCAGGTGATCATTGGCGAAGATCGGCTGGTCTTACATGTGACCTACACCGGCACGCATACCGGGGTTCTCCTTGGCTTGCCGCCAACTGGAAATCCGGTCATCATGGAAGGTATCGGCATCTTCCGCTTCGATGAAAATGGACAGGTCGCTGAAAACTGGGCTGTGATCGATATAGGCGGCGTGCTGGCCCAAATTGGCGCATTGCCACAGGGGCGTAGCAGTCGCGGCCCGTAGGACACATATCATGGAAGCATCTACAACCGGTGCTCCCATTTTACTTTCAGGTGGGGCTGCCTCATCATAATTGACGGGTGTTCTCTTTGCGCCGGGCGGGCTGCCGCGATACGCTGGATGTCCGTTGAATGTTGAGGAGCGTTAGGATGACCGTAAAGATCACGGTTTTAAGCGAGAACACATCCGGCACCGCGGAAGGGCTGCTGGCTGAACACGGGCTTTCGCTGTATATCGAGAAAGACGAACATCGTATCCTTTTCGATACCGGGCAGACTAGCCCGATGCTTTTGAACAATGCGAATAAGCTGGGGGTTGATCTCAAGCAGGTGGATGCTGTGGTCATCAGTCACGGACATTCAGATCACGCTGGCGGGCTTGC